>LJIE01000003.1 GCA_001281695.1 bacterium 336/3
CAAATTGTGAAAATCATTTGCAATTGACTGTCAGTTATATTTTTAAGAGATAAATCAACATCAAATTCTTCACTTTGGTTTTGATTCAGTTTAAAATCAACAACTATTTTTTCAGAAAATGTTTTATGTCGTTTAAGGTAGTCCTTGGTTCTGTTTTTAGCAACAGTATAAAGCCAAGCCGTTGGATTCTCGGGAATGCCATTTAATCCCCAAGTTTCAGAAGCCAATAAAAAAGTATCGTTTGTAATATCCTCTGCAATTTCAATATGAACAATGCCAAACAACTTACAGAGTACAGAAATTATTTTTCTGTACTCTGTTTTAAAAAGTTGTGGAATTAATTCTTTCTCGTTCAAATTAACTGTTAACTGCTACTATACTTCTGACTTCAACGTTTCCTCCATGG
Organism: bacterium 336/3; assembly: GCA_001281695.1. Lineage (NCBI taxonomy): Bacteria > Pseudomonadati > bacterium 336/3. Next base: position 407 of record LJIE01000003.1, read on the forward strand.
CTAAGGATTGGGCAACCTTCTGCCAATTTCATGGCTTCATCAATGTTAGTTGCTTTTACAACTACGTAACCTCCAATAATTTCTTTTACTTCTGCATAAGGTCCGTCTGCAATTACATTATTAGGCTTCAATGTTTTTCCTTCAAAACTCAAACGGTTTGCACTTGCCATTTTTCCTTGTGCAGCAATACCACCTAACCAATCTATCCAATGTTGAATGTTGCCTTGCATTTGTTCTTGAGAAGGGCCAAACGATTCGTTAATTTCGCTTCTGAAAATCATCATAAATTCTTTCATTTTTTTACTTTTTTAAATTGTTTAAAATATTTGTTACAACCCCATGACGATTGGCTTTTTCAAAATTGGACAAATATTTCAAAGTTTTTTTTGTCAGTTGATGTTTCCACAGTGGTCATTTAAAATAACAGCTAACAGGCATAGATTTGCGAAGTTCCAAAAATCTGAGCGAAGAAGTTTTTGGAATTTCAGCAAATCTCCAACACCTAAATATACGCAATATAACTATTTCTTAAAAAGAATTATATCAAAATGTATACTGCAATATAAAATATTGTTTATTAGTATTTTATATTAAAAATAATACAGAATATGCATAGCGTATATTGTATTGTTCAGTATAATTTTCCCTAAAAACAAACTCTATAACAATACACGCTACGCAACACACTTTTATAAATTATCTAATAGACTTTTTATTTTTTTGATACTTTTTTAACTCATATGAGTGTATTGCAAAGTTGTTTTCAAATCCCTGATGACCTTACAATTATTATAAAAACAGTCTAAAAAATACATCTTTTTTAGACTGTTTTTAGCCTTTTCAATGCAAATAAATTTTAGACTCATTTTTCATCTAGAAAAAAATAAGCCCTTTTAAAAGGGCTGAATTGAAAAGCATTTTTTTCCATTTTACTATTTGCCATGCTTAAGTCTGAGTTGTGCAACAGTTACCTGTGTTATTGGCTGCTCTTTTAATGCAAAAAGAGTTCTACAAATATATGCAGAACTCTTTTTATTTATGGCATTACTAATTTTAATAATTGAATTGATATGACCTTTTTATATCAGTTGCTAAACTGTTATCAACTGGACAAGTCTTTGTAGCATTTTCAATAATTGCTTTTTGTTCATTTGAGTATTCTTTTCCAAAGTTTATAACTGTGGCAAAAGCTTCAACTATTGTACCATGTGCATTCATTGTTTTATTGATTTCTGCGGTTACATTTGGCGTTTCCAATTTAATTTTCTGTGCCACAAAGTCAATGTATATTTCAATACAACTACTTAACGAACAATTAATAAGTTGGTAGGTCCAACTGTTTTTGCTTTTGTAAATATTGGATTTTCAGACATAGGGTAAACCGTTGAAGTGCCTAAATTGCCTGTATATTCCGTTTTTATCATTGCCATTTTTTTAGTTTTTAATAGTCATTAATTTCTACCTGCAATAACGCCACCATCAATATCCCAAATTGCACCTGTAACCCAAGAACTATCATCACCCAATAAAAAACTGATTGTTTTAGCAATGTCTTCTGGTCTTCCAACTCTACCAATTGGATGGAAGGCGTTAAAACCTTGCAATGTTTCTTCAATTTTGCTTTCTTCAATAAATGAACCGTAAATTGGTGTTACAACAACTGCTGGCGAAACTGCATTTACACGAATATTGCTGTCTGCTAACTCCATTGCCAAATGCTGTGTAAGACTGTGCAAACCTGCCTTTGCCATTGAGTAGGCACTTGATGGTGTAGCTTTAATGGCTTGTTTTGCCCACATAGAACCAATATTGACAATAGAACCACCACCATTTGAAACCATTATTTTTGCAACTGATTGGCTGATGAAGAAAAATGCCTTGTTGAAATTGTGGTAAATATCATAGTCGGCTTCTGTGTGTTCCAAAAATGGTTTTGGGCTAAAATATCCTGCCGAATTTACCAAATATTTTAGGCTTGGATACTCAGTTGCTAACTTTTCAGAAAATGCTTTTACAGCATCTATATCAAATAAGTTTAAGGCTACTGTTTTCACACTTCCAAAAGTTGATAGCTCTTTTTGGACAACTTCAAGGTTTTTGTCAGCTCTGCCAACAATGACAACTTCTACTCCTTGTTGTAATAAAAGTTGTGCAGTGGCTTTGCCCATTCCTGTTGTACCACCTACAATTAATGCTTGTGATTTATTCATCTTTATATCTTTTTAAAATGTTAGCCCCTATGACTTGGAATTTTAAAAAAGATGCAAAAATTTATAAAGATTTTTCCAATTTATTTTTTTCAGCTTGTAGTTCAGAGCATTGTGGCTTAATATCAAAAGAAACCATTTCGCCAGTTTCGCCAAAACTAACTACACAACATTCTAAAAACCGTTCTTTTAGTTTTATCCTTGCTCTTTGAATTCGTGATTTTGTATTGGACAAGGTAAGTTCTAAATTTTCTGCAATAGTCTTTTGGTCTATGCCTTCAATGTCAGACATATATAGCGGTCTTGCGTAATCATCTGGCAAAAGTTTCAGCAATACTTTTATATAATCAGATGCTTCGCCTAGTATAGACTTTTCACTATTTGCTTCAACTATGTCAAAGGAAATAGAAATGTTCTTGTTGGCTTTTTTATGGTAGTCAATAATAGTGTTTTGCGTAATTTTATATAACCAAGATTTTAGATATATAACAGTTTTTCCATTTGAACAGTATTGATAACTTTTGAGTAACACGTCCTGTAAAATGTCTTTTGCATCGTCTTCATCTGTTACATGCTTTTTGATGTAACCAAACAATGAAGATTTATATTCTTCCCAAATTTCAAATATGTTGCAGTCCTCCATTTTTTATTTTGTCTGTTAATTTTGTTTGAGGTGTTGGTTAGAGTTGCCCACTAACTCCTAAATATACGCAATAGACATGTTTTTTTAAAATAATTATATCAAAAGAAATAAGGTCTCTGACAATACACACAATATGTTTTTATAAATTATCTAATTGACTTTTTATCTTTTTGATATTTTTTTCAATGAAACGAGCGTATTGCAAAGTTGTTTTCAAATTTTAATGACCTTACAATTTTTGCAAAAATAGTGTAAGAAATTACACGTTTTTATGAACTAATTTTATATAAAAAATATAGCCCTCTTAAAAGGGCTGTGTAGATAAAGAAATTTTTCTAAGTTTTACTACTTACCATATTTAAGTTTGAGTTGTGCAACAGTTAGTGGTTCGTTGTTATATTAGGCTTGTTTAATTTGCTCAAATTTAAGTCAGCATTCAATAAGTTTAGTAAAAAATAATACCTTTACAATTATTTGAATTTTGCAAATATTAGATTGCTATTTACAAGCGATTATTGGGTAAATCATAGACCTTTGTAGCTCAAACTAAATTACAATGAATATGAAAAATAGAACAATATTAGGAAACAGTACACTAGACGTAAACCGAATAGGTCTTGGCTGTATGGGTATGTCAGAATTTTATGGTTCTTTTGATGAAGCAGAATCTATCAATACTTTGCATAAAGCCCTAGATTTAGGGGTTAATTTTTTTGATACTGCTGATATGTATGGTAGTGGAGCGAATGAAAAACTCATTGGAAAAGCCTTTAAAGGTCGATGGAATGATGTTATCTTGGCAACCAAGTTTGGTATTATGAGAGGGCAAAATGGAGAATTTCTTGGACTTAATGGTAAACCAGAATATATCAAGAAGGCTTGTGAGCAGAGTCTTTTAAATTTGGAAACAGATGTGATAGATTTATACTATATGCATCGTCAAGATACCAAAGTAGAGATTGAAGAAATAGTTGATGCAATGTCAAATTTAGTCAAGCAAGGGAAAGTGAAATATATAGGTTTGTCAGAAGTGAATGCTGAAACAATAAGAAGAGCTCATAAAATTCATCCTATCACAGCTTTGCAAACGGAATATTCTTTATGGAGTCGTGAGCCAGAACAAGAACTTTTTGATGTTTGTAAAGAACTTGGAATTACCTTTGTATCATACAGTCCTTTGGGAAGAGGCTTTTTAACTGGAGCAATTAAAAGTCGTGCAGATTTAGAAGTTGGAGATTTTAGATTAAGCAATCCACGGTTTACAGAGGAAGCAATGATGGAAAATCTCAAATTTGTAGAAGTGATAGACCAATTAGCAAAAAGCAAGGGCATAACCAAAGCACAATTAGCCTTGTCTTGGATATTGAGTCAAAACGATGAAATCACAACTATTCCTGGTACAAGAAAAATTCATCGACTTGAAGAAAATTTAGGAGCATTCAATGTGAAACTCACTCAAGAGGATTTTGATGTTATCGAAGCATCTATACCTAAAATAACCATTGGAAGTCGATATTAAACTACTATCTACTTTGAAATATTTGTTTTTGAATAGATTTTTAATATTAATGTAGTATTATTCAGATATTTTTTATCAAAAACTGTAATACTCCCTGAAACTAGGTCAAGAACACTCAAACTATATCAATAATTGTCAAGTATTAAAAAATACTTTTAAGTAAAAATTTCTAGTTCAAAAATTACACCTTGCCTAAATTTAGCACTTTTGCCCCTTTTTCATAAATACAATGTTAGTAGTTTGTTGTTATTGTGTCCTACCTAATTGTAGAAACTTTTTATCTTGTTTGCAGTCGAGATATAGGTATTTTGATTTGAATAATAGCCCATTGCAAACATTGATATCATACTTTTTATCCAATCAACTTGCTTTTCTTCTCCTAAAAAACTCTCTCCACCCGAATAAACTCTTACATTTCCTTGTGTTGATATTTCACCACTTTCTAATATTCTACTTTTTTGCCAATCTGATGCACAACTCAAACAATCCCATAATTCAGTTTTTAAACTCAAATTATTTGATAAAATGGAATACAAATTAAAACCCACATTTAGAGCCACGCCTTGATAACTACTATCCCAACCATTGCCTTCAAGAAAATAGCCTTTTGATTGTTTCTTTGAAATCCCAAGTTTGACAAATGAAATTCCAACAGATTTCAGGGTTTCATCTTTTAGCCAAGTTCCCAAACTATAAAAAGCCAAAGCATTAAAAAAAAGTCTGTTTGGTGCGTTTTGGTCTGCTATTTCAAGAATATTTTTCTGAGCAAGTAACCAATTTGCAGCAAGCACTATTTTGGGGCGTAGGGTTTCAATTCTGTTTTTATAATTTGCCATTGTTAAAGAATTGTACCAAGTACTTTGCTCAAAATTATTGAGTGCCAAACCTACTGACGAAAGAAAAAACGAAACACCACTTGCTAAATCTGCCTGATTAGGCGTTTGATTGGATAAATTAGAAGGTACAACCAATTGAAAATTGCCATCAGGAAGCTGTCGATCAAAGGAATATTCTATGGATTTGATAGCATACTCTAATGCTTGACTATTTTGTTGTGCAACAGCATAATCAGATTGTCCTAATATTCCTACTTGAAATCTGACGTGAAAATAACCATTTTTATTTCTACCCATTGCTCCTTCACTATTTGGAACGTCAATAGAAGCCAAACCTTGAAGAATATCACTGTCAAAAGATTGCAATAATTGGTTTCGTGAAAAATCATTTTGTATTGCAAATGTTTTACATTGATAATTATCATTGTTACTTATCAATTCGCCTTTGTCCTTACAACTTGTTAAAAAAACAAGTGTTGTTAAAAAAATCGTATGTAATTTATCCATCTTGATTTTCTTTTTTGGGTTTGACGAATTCTATTGTTAAAGGTTTAATGGAGTGCTTCTTTTTACAATAACTGCTCCTATATTTGCGAAGTAGTATTTTTAGCCCATATTTCACAATCCATCATTTCATGTCAAATCCCTAACGCTGAAATCAGTATAAAAATCACTTTCAGGATATAGTATTTTGATTTTATTTTTCAAATGTTAATAGATACCAACAGGATAGAATAAACAAAGACTTTTCACTCCAATGGTTTAGAGTGAGGTGCAAAACACTACAATGTCAATTAGCACAAAAGTTAGATAGGAGTACTCAGCTTTAATTTTATAAGCCACACTATTGGGCAAAGTGTTATTTATTAATATTTTTTAATTCATTAACAAGATGGTTTGGAGCTATCCTGTTTCCCAACTATGCAGTCCTAAATAGTTCATAAACCACATATTTTTTAGACTATTTTAGTCTTTTCAAAGTAACAGTATTTTTTCTTATATATATTTATCCATTTTTTATATTTTAAAGTACATCACTAAATTCTTTTACTTTGTCAAAGACACTCTTTGCAAATGGGCAAAGAGGCATAATTTTTAGATTATTTTGCCTTGCAAATTCAACAGCTTTTGCAAGCATTTGTTTTCCAGCATTCTTACCTTTTAGTATTTCATCTACTTGAGTATGATCTATAATTATTTTATTAGTACCAGCCCAAACATAGGTCATTTCTGCAAGTGTTTGGTTATCTTCTTCGATAAAAAACATTCCTTTTTTACCATTATCGTTTTGCTTTATTTCCATTATATAGTTGTATTTAATTTAAAATTGTTTGAAACTATGCATTTTTTTGTAATTAACAATAGTGCTTCCTTTTGCTTTTTATCAATATTGCTATTACTTGCTGTTATTAGTTTTTCATATCTTACCCTGTATATTCTCTATCAATTAAAAAAGAATATTCAGTATGATTTTTTAAATACTTACCCACAAATGGACAATACACAATTATTTTAAGTTGTTTTTCTTTGGCATATTCCAAAGCAAATTTTACCAAAGATGAAGCAATTCCTCTTCTTTTAAATTCTGTTGGAACTAGGGTATGCATTAGTGCTAAATCACCTTTATACCACCGATATTCTAAATAAGCAATTTCATTTTCAATTGCTATTTCAAAACGTTGGTTGGTTTCATTGTTTGTAACTTTGTAATTGTTTTCCATTTTAATTGAATTTACTTTCACATTGACACTTCTATTAGCAATACATCTGAATCTTCTAACAAACTAAATTCAAAATCATTAACACCTGTTATACCTATTGCATCTCTTGTATTAATTATTTTGTCAGCCACTTTTATTGATCCATTTATTATAAAAAGATAAACACCATTACCTTGTTTTTTAATGGAATATTTTTGATTACTCCCTTTATTAAATAACCCCCTACTAATCCAAGCATTTTGCAATAAATTTAAACTGCTTGAAGCATCACCATAGGGCGAAGCCAATACCTGCCATTTGTTTTTTCTATCGATTTCTTCAAAATGCTCAATATTTGATTGCGGTGTAGCATCTTGCTGATTGGGATAAATCCAAATTTGAAATTGTTTGGCTTCTTCAATTCCAATATTCAAATCACTATGTATAACACCACTACCTGCTGTAATTACCTGTACATCGCCAGCTTGAATGGTTCTTGTACCTGAAACATCTGTATGGCTTAACTTGCCTTGTAATTGAACAGTGATGACTTCCATATTGTCATGTGGGTGTTCGGGGAATCCTTTACCAGGCTGAATGATGCTATCATTAAAAACTCTTAATGCACCAAAACCCATTTTATTAGGATTGTGCCATTGGCCGAAACTGAAACTATACTTTGCTTTGAACCAACCAAAATCAGCTTGTCCTCGCTCTGATGCTTTGTGCTCTATAATGTTCATAAAATTCAGTTTAATTGCATTGGTACATCAATAATCAAAATATCTGTATCAGTCTCAAAAGTAATTGCTGTTGAATTTTTATCAATGATACCCAGCCCATCTCGGTATTTTAATAGTTGATTTTCTGCTTTTGCTTTGCCATTTATGATGTATAAATAGATACCATTGTTGTTTAGTTTTTTGGTGTATTCAATACTAGTTCCAGCTTTCAAAGTTCCTCGATACATCCAAACATCCTGATTGATTTTTAAACTGGCATTTTCAGCATTTGGCGAAACCAGTAATTGTAGTTTATTATCTCTTGTAGCTGGCTCACTAACCATTGTTTGGTATTGTGGTTTTATATTTTTGACTTTAGGCAAAAACCATATTTGCAAGTTATCTATTTCTACCGTATCAGAGTGGTTGTATTCACTGTGTTGAACTCCAGTGCCTGCACTAATGAGTTGAACTGCATTTTCCACATTAACGCCATTATGTCCTGCTGTATCACTATGCACCATTGTACCTTGTACTACTACGCTTACAATTTCCATATTATCATGAGGATGCATTCCAAAACCCTTTCCACCAGGCATTATGTGACCATTATCAAAAATGATAAGAGCCCCGAAATGTACTCTATTAGGTGTAGGTGGGTAGTTAGGATTAAAACTTTGATAAAGTTTTATCCAACCCATATCTTTAAAACTTCTTGTTTTTTCGGGATGATATATTAATTCCATATTTATTTCTTAAGCGTAAACTGGTGTAGTGTCAATAAAAATACGAATACTGGTTGCCAAACCCTTTTCATTTCGATCTATTATTGTTACGCATGGGGTTTGTACTACTTTATCATCAGTTCTTGTGTAATCAATAACAGCTTCTAAAACAATCAGGTTATCTGTACCAAGAACATTAATGAAATTATGATTAAGACCATGTATGCTTGCCCAAAAATTGTCAATACCTTGCAGCAAGGCATCTTCACCAACTGCTAACGGATTATTACCAAATTGAAGTACACAATCATCATTCAAATATTTTGCATACTCATTGTGATTTCTGCTATCAACCGCTAAATACTTGTTCTGAACCCATTGAAATGCTTCATTAGAAAGATTTTGTGTTTGCAACAAATGTATTTTCATATATTTCAAATTTTAACTCCACAAAATTGAGTTTAATTATTCAAAAAACATATGACTGAAAGGCGGTAAGTTTTGTTCAAATGGCTTTACATAGATTAAGAAAATGTTACAAAAGGGCTTTTCTATAAGTCAAGGGAGATTGATTTGTACTTTTTTTAAAGAACTTGCTAAACACCGACTGTTCTGAGAAGTTTAGATAGTCTGAAATTTGCGAAATACTAAGCTCTTTGTTTTGCAATAGTACCTTAGCTTCTAATAAAACCATTTCATCTATCCATGCACCTGCTGTACTACCTGTTACTTGTTTAACTTTTTCTGATAAGTATTTTGGTGTAATATTTAGTTTATCTGCATAAAATCCAACTGACCTATGTCGAATAAATTCCTTTGCTAATAGGGTTTTAAATTTATTGATAAGAATGTCTGAAGCTGGAGTTTTTATGTCCTCATTTAAATTATTATTTGTATGAGCTGTTGAAATTTCATGAATAAGTATGTTTATATAGCTTCTTACAATTTCTGCCTCGTAAGTTTTCCTCTCATTAATTGTATTTCTTATTTGTCCAAAAATAATTTCAAATTTGTTTAATGCTGTTTCATCCAACTTTAGAATATGACAATCGTTTTCTTCAAAAAAAGTAAATGATTTGAGGTAAAAAACATCTATATTTTTCTGTAAAAAGAAAGGTTCTGTAAAAAAAATTAAACTCGAATATGGGTTATCATCAATTCGTGTCCAACTCCTTATTACTGAAGGCCCCATTGTAATGATTGAAGGACCTTCAACCATATGGTTAATAAGACCTGTTTTTAAACTAATTTTAGATTTTCGGTATAAACCTATGCCATAAGTTTCAGTTCTATAAGGCTCTTTGGGCAAAGTTTCGTAATTGTCTTTTTCAACAAAAAAGAAATCTTTTTTACTTCCATCTAAATTAAAACGTCTTTGTAAAGAAGATATATTATGCTTGACTATTTTTTCCATAACCTATTAACTGACCTTACACATTAGTTATATGATTGTATTTTTTTAAATTTAGAAAAAAAAGTATGTAGAGACACATCATTAATAGATATTTATAAAGACTATTTGATTAGCTTCACGTTATCAACAAGTTGTGTGGGTTTATCAAGAATAAATGAATAATGGAGTGAGCTATGATAGTTATACGTGAGGTTTTTGTTCCAAAACTGCAAAAAACAATACGTTGATAAAGAAGTAGTATAGATAGTTAAATAAGCATATTTTCCAGAAAACAGCACGTTTTTATATACTATTTTAATCTTTTTAAGGTGGGCAAATTTTAGACTCATTTTTCATCTAGAAAAAATACAGCCCTTTTAAAAGGGCTGTATGGAAAGAAATTTTTCTAAATTTTACGATTTGCCATGCTTAAGTCTGAGTCGTGAAACAGGTACATTAAAAATGATATATATATCATTTTTAAGCTAAATTTTAACTATTTTGAATATATTATTACTAACAGGTGTGATTATTTCTACAATGTAGATACCTTTTTCTAAGGATGAAATATCTATAGTCATTTGATTGCTATTATAAAAATTACCTTCTCTTACTTTTCTACCACTTAAATCATTGATTTGATATTGATAGTTTGATTTTTGACTAGATTTAATGACTAATAATTTTTCTGTTGGGTTGGGAAATACTTCAAAAGAAACAACACCTCTTACAATTTCTAAAGTGTAAGAATGTCTTTTACTACAAATACCATCTGTTACCAAAATAGTGAAATCATAAATACCTTCTGCAATAGGTATACCACTAATAACACCTGTTGATGTGTCTAAATTTAAGCCAATGGGTAAACTACCTGAGTCAATAGACCAAATTGGTGTCCCCAATAAACCCACTTCTTCTAAAGTTTGAGTATAGGGTAAAGAGAGTAAGATACTTGTTAGACTTACAGGAGTGATAGAAATATTAGGACAATTAATAGCAAAAGTATAGGTTTGTGATTTAGTACAACTTCCCTGAGTGGCTGTAACTGTATAAGTTGTTAAAGGTACCTCTATATTAGAAACGCCAGAGATGATTCCTATACCACTTAAACTAATACCCGCTGGTAAAGAAGGACTTACAGAATAAGTAATAAGTTGAGAATTTCCTATAACACTTGCATTGAGGTTAAATGTGAAACCTACCACTCCATTACTGGTTGTAGTGTTGGTGAAGGTAAGTGTAGGGCAACTTACCACTATATTATAACTTTGTGATACACTACAAGCACCTTGTCTTGCTGTAATTGTATAAATGGCAGAGGCTGTTGCAGTAGTGGGTGTACCTGTAATGATACCCGTGCTGGTATTTAAGAATAAACCTGAAGGCAATGCTGGTGTAACAGAATAGATAACAGCCTGAGTATTTCCTGTAACAGAAGCATCTAAACTATAAGATGTTCCCACAACTGCATTACTGGCTATGGTATTAGTAAAAGTAATGTTAGGACAGTTTATGACAATTGTGTAAGCCCTTGAAGCCAAACAACCATTACTGTTTGCTTGAATAGTGAAATTGAAGGTACCAATATCAGTAGGAATTCCTGAAATCACACCTGTAGAGTTATTTAAAGAAAGACCAAAGGGCAGTGTTCCCACACTCACAGACCAAGTAATTGTACCAACAGGTAAGCCTGTTTGGGTGATAGTTTGAGAATAGGCACTTCCCACAGTTCCATTAGGTAAAGTTGTGGGGTTCAAGGAGGCAGTAGGACAAACTACTGCAAAAGTGTATCCTTGAACAACACTACATACCCCAGCACTCTGAGACGCTGTAACTGTGTAAGTTGCTAAATCTGTTACAGCAATGGGAGTTCCTGTAATGATACCTGTGCTAGTATTCAAAGACAAACCTGTTGGAAGTGTGGGGTTTACAGAATAGTTAAGCATACCAGAGCTAGTTGTAGCACTTGCATTGAGTGTATAAGGAGTACCTACTGTAGCTGCATTGGCTGTTGTATTTGCAAAAGTGATAGTAGGACAACTACCAGATACACTTACTGCAAAAGTATAACTTTGTGATACACTACAAGCACCTTGTCTTGCTGTAACTGTATAAGTAGCAGAAGGTGTTGTGGTTGTGGGTGTACCTGTAATGATACCTGTGCTGGTATTTAACAATAGACCTGAAGGCAATGCTGGTGTAACAGAATAAGTAATCGTTGATGTATTTCCTGTAACACTTGCAATGAGGCTAAATGGAGAACCTACCTCTCCATTGCTGGTTGTGGTGTTGGTGAAAGTAAGTGTGGGGCAACTTACCACTATAGTATAAGTCTTTGTTTGTCTACAACTGCCATCTGTTACTTGTATGGTAAAGTTAAATGTACCTATAGTTGTGGGTGTACCTGTTATAGTACCATTAATGGGATTGATAGCCAAACCAGTGGGCAATGCTCCAGCACTAATAGACCATGTAGGCGAGCTTGCTAAACCTGTTTGGGAAATAGTTTGGCTGTATACTGTACCCACAATGCCTGAAGGCAATGCTCCAGCAGTAGGATTGATATTGATAACAGCACATGGAACAATTTTACTAACAAAAATATCCACATTACCAGCACTTATGAGGTTAAAAGTGCCTACTCCTGGGTCAAAATCAACTGTGCCACTAAAATAACCTGTGGTATAAACATTACCTGAGGCATCTACTGCAATACTGTTGCCTTTATCATGGTTTCCTCCCTCCATACTTTTTGCCCATACAAAATTACCATTACCATCTAATTTGCTTACAAAGATATCTAAGTTACCAGAACTTATAAGGTTAAAAGTACCCACTCCTGGGTCAAAATCTGCTGTGCCAACAAAAAAACCTGTGGTATACACATTACCTGAAACATCTACTGTAATGCTATAACTAGTCTCTTCATTTGTCCCTCCCATGCTTTTTGCCCACAAAAAGCCCCCATTAGCATCCAATTTACTCACAAAAATATCTCTAGTCCCTGCACTTGTAAGATTGAAAATACCTGCATTAGGGTCAAAATCAATTGTGCCTTCAAAATAACCAGTAGTATACACATTACCCAAGGCATCTACTGTGATGATATTGCCATAAACCTCACTTGATCCTCCTTCTCCTCCCATTCTTTTAGCCCAGACCAAGTTACCATTGACATCTAATTTAGTTACAAAAATATCTAAGTTACCAGCACTTATAAGATTAAAAATACCTGAATTTGGGTCAAAATCAACTGTACCAAAAAAATCGCCTGTGATATAAACATTACCTGAGACATCTAAAGCAATACCATAGCCCTGATCATACCATGTCCCTCCCATTCTTTTCGCCCAGATCAAGTTACCACTAGCATCTAATTTACTTACGAAAATATCGTAAACACCTGAACTTGTGAGATTAAAAGTACCTGTATTGGGGTCAAAATCAACAGTGTCACTAAAATAACCTGTGGTATAAACATTACCTGAAGTATCTACTGTAATACTATTGCTGTTATCAAAACCTGAGCTTCCCATTCTTTTAGCCCAGATCAAGTTGCCACTAGCATCTAATTTACTTACGAAAATATCGTAAGTACCAGCACTTGTGAGATTGAAGATGCCCGCATTGGGGTCAAAATCAACAGTACCTGTAAAAGAACCTGTGATATACACATTATTAGAAGCATCAACAGCAATACCATAGCCATAACCATTATCTACTCCTTCTATTTTTTTAGCCCATACAAAATTGCCATTTATATCTAATTTACTTATAAAAATATCTTTAATCCCAGTACCCGTAAGGTTGAAAGTACTTGTTCCTGGGTCAAAGTCAACTGTTCCTTCAAAATAACCTGTAGTATACACATTACCTGAGGCATCTACTGCGATGCTCTTACCAATTTCGTTGCTTACCCCTCCCATTCTTTTCGCCCATCCAAAGGCTTGTAAAAGAGCCACATTTACTGCAAATGTATAAGTCTGTGTTTGACTACAAGAGCCTTGTCTTGCTGTAACTGTATAAGTAGCAGAAGGTGTTGTGGTTGTGGGTGTACCTGTAATGATACCTGTGCTGGTATTTAAGAATAAACCTGAAGGCAAAACAGGTGTAATAGAATAGGTAATTGTTGTTGTGTTACCTGTAACACTTGTATTGAGGCTAAATGGAGAACCTACCTCTCCGTTGGTGGCTGTGGTGTTGGTGAAAGTAAGTGTAGGACAGCCTATAGATATACTATAAGCCTGTGTTTGACTACAAGTACCATCTGTTACTTGTATGGTAAAATTAAATGTGCCTGCCACTGTTGATATACCTGAAATTACCCCACTGATAGGGTTGATAGCCAAACCAGTGGGCAATGCTCCAGCACTGATAGACCATGTAGGCGAGCCTGCTAAACCTGTTTGGGAAATAGTTTGACTGTATGCTGTATTTACATCACCTGAAGGTAATACTCCCACAGCAGGGCTGATGATGATAGAAGCACATGGACTAATTTTACTTACAAAAATATCCACATTACCAGCACTAGTGAGGTTAAAAGTGCCTACTTCCGGGTCAAAATCAACTGTGTCAGTAAAATAACCTGTGGTATAGACATTACCCAAGGCATCTACAATAATGCCATGACCAACATCATTAACTACTCCCCCTATGGCTTTTACCCACGTCAAATTACCATTAGTATCTAATTTACTCACAAAAATATCATGAATACCAGCACTAGTGAGGTTAAAAGTGCCTGCATTAGGATCAAAATCAACTGTACCAAAAAATTGCCCTGTCGTATACACATTGCCAAAGGTATCTAATGTAATGTTATTGCTATAATCAGTTGCTCCACCTCCAATACGTTTCGCCCACACAAAATTTCCATTAATATCTAATTTACTTACAAAAATATCATCACCACCAGCACTAGTGAGATTGAAAGTGCCTGCATTGGGGTCAAAATCGGCTGTGCCATTAAAGATTCCAGTAGTATACACATTGCCTGAGGCATCGACTGTGATACTGTTGCCATAATCACCATTTGGTTCTCCTCCTCCCATTCTTTTAGCCCAGACCAAGTTGCCTGACGCATCTAATTTAGTTACAAAAATATCTAAGTTACCAGCACTTGTGAGATTGAAAGTACCTGCATTAGGGTCAAAATCAACAGTGCCAAAAAAGTTCCCTGTGATATAAACATTGCCTAAAGCATCTAAAGCTATGCTATTACCATCATCATACCACGTTCCTCCCATACTTTTCGCCCAAATCAAGTTACCATTAACATCTAATTTACTTACAAAAATATCGTCAACACCTGAACTTGTGAGATTGAAAGTGCCTGTATTAGGGTCAAAATCGGCTGTTCCACCAAAATAGCCTGTGGTATAAATATTTCCAGTAGCATCTAAAACAATATCATTGCCAACATCTATACTTGTTCCTCCCATTTTTTTCGCCCAGACCAAGTTGCCTGACGCATCTAATTTACTCACAAAAATATCTTGGTAATTTGTGCTTGCACTTGTGAGATTGAAAGTACCTGCATTGGGGTCAAAATCAACAGTGCCTGTAAAAGAACCTGTAATATATACATTACCTAAAGCATCTACAGCAATACCATAGCCATAATCATGATCTCCTCCTCCTATATTTTTAGCCCATATAAAATTGCCGTTGTCATCTAATTTACTTATAAAAATATCTCTATTACCTGCACTTGTAAGGCTGAAAGTACTTGTTCCTGGGTCAAAGTCAACTGTACCTTCAAAATAACCTATGGTATACACATTATTAGAAACATCAACAGCTATGTTACGTCCTTGTTCATGACTTGTTCCTCCCATACCTTTTGCCCATCCAAAAATTTGGGCGTTGGCGGTGTGTGCGAAAAATATCAGAAGACAATAAATAAAAAATAATTGGTAAGACCTTTGCATAAACAAAGAATTTGAAAGTTTTAATAGATAAAAATAAAATATCACAAAATTAATCAATAAAAAGCTATGGAGCAATAAATTATATAGTATTTATGGATAGGAATATCTTAGATTGAATTGAGCATTTAGATATTTCCTTTATATTCAAGATAAAAAGAAAAATGCTTTTAAAGAATCATGTGAGAACTTAAAAAATAGTTCAAGAAAATGCCCCTTTCTTTAGACTTTGTTCTCTTGCTTACTTTTTTTATATAAAAAGTTTAATAAACTAGTTTATTTTATTTGTCTACTTATATATTAATGTCAAGTTGGGTTTTTTGAACTTTTGAGAAAAATGGTGGCATCATATGAATATATTTTAAAAACATTCATATTTAGAATAAATAAAGGGATTTATTAGAAAGAGCATAATCTAATATAGTATGAACATGTCTTAGATAGATTGCTTGAAAATTATACTTATCAAGTTAATTAGTATGCTTTATAGACTTCAATCCATTTTACTATTTAAAATCATATTCAAAAATGCAGTTGGTTGTAAAAAGTAGTTTGGATTCTCCTCAAGTTTCTCTTTAATCAGAATTAATCCACCATTTGTATAAGACTCCATTGTTTTGATTAACATTTTTACAACATCATCTTCGTTTAACTCTCCTTTTTCAAGAGCTACCAAGTCAATATCTGTTTTTGCTACAAGTGCAATAAACATATTTTCTTGTAAGTTGGTAAAATCCTTTCGTTCAAATCTATTGCCTTTGCTTCCCCACAATGAAATCTGGTAACGAAAACTTACTTTCTGAGTCCCTGATTCTATAGGTTGAAATTCATTATTGTAAAGCCCTAGAAAAAATGCATAAATATATAATTCGTAGTTGTTTGCAAATTGCTTTCCTCTGTTTTCTCGAGATTGTTCAGAACCACCACCTTTGTGTGTAAGTTTATCAAATAATAAATCCCTAAATACAATATCGAATTCAGGTTCTTTAGTTTTCCATTTTTCAAATAAGCTTTTCATATTATAATGGATTTACTTCAGTGTTTATTGTTGATAATTCATTTTTGTCAAAAGGTCTTTCTAGTTTTACCCAAAAAGCCTTTTTGCGTTTTATAGAGTTAAACTCATCTTTTATAAATAAATCTTTAATGGAACCCTCTGTATTTTTAATTGCACCGATAAAGTCTTTAAGGAGTATAATTTTTTGATTTGATGTTTCATAAATCAGATTTAAAAAATCACCTGTTTTAGTTTCACCAAATGAAGATGTAGGTGCATCAAAGATCATTGGGTAAGTTTCATCCCTAACTTCGTTAGCAAGTTCAGAAATTGCAAGAAGAATTGAAATATTCATTGAAGTTCTTACTGCTGTACCAGGAATAAAATGTCTTCCTCTAGATTCAAAGAGTGATACCTCAATTTTCATTCTATCCCCACCAATTCTCTTTTTAGAAAACTTAATCTGACCAGTAAATGCTTCAATGTTGATTTTACTCAAATATTTATTTGACTTACTTTCAAGCCTATTAATAAACTCGTCAAATTTCTTTTCTTTAGTTTCAATGAATACTGCTTCGATATGTCTAAGAATATCCCTAGTTTTTAGCAAAAATGAACTTGCAGAATTTAAATCAATTTTATCTTTTTCAGCTTGCTTTACTTTAATCTTATTCTGTATGTCTTGAAATTTTGTGTTCAGATTGTAATAATCTTCATTTATTGATTTTAAGTCGTCTTGCCAATGTGTGTAATTCTTAAAAACATTCAATAATTTTGATTCATCAGCAATTTTTGAGTCGCCTAATATTTTTTTTCTTTCATCTTTTGCTTTTTCTAAAAGTTCTTCAAGCTCTTGCTTTTCTTTTTCCCTTTCACTTATTAACTCAAATTTATCCTTAACATCAGAAAGGATTAATCTTAAGTTTTTTAGATTGTCTTCGTGGCTGATACTTAAATTTTCAAGTCTGTTGGTATAATCAAAACTAAACAGTGGTTCATCCTTTTCTGGCTCTTTATCTTCTACAGCTTGACTTTCAAGATATGCTTTAAGTCTTTTCATCATGAACTCATAAGCTTCAGAACCTTTTTTTGCTTCACGATTACAAACTTTGCAGATTTCATCATTCAACATTTCCTCCATATGCGATTTTGATGGAACACCTATAGGAAGTGGAATTGCATTATTAAGCAGTTCAGCCTTTGCCTTTTTCTCGCCCTCTTTAATTCCTTTTTGTTTGTCAAATTCTGATTGTAATTCTCTTCTCTTTTTACTGTGGGCTGCAATTTTCTCCGAAAACTCTTTATGAAATGGCTCAAAGTTTACTAGAATCCAACTCTCATCGAAAAGAGATGTTGTGAAATTAAAGTCAATTACTCTGTTTGCCAATGAAATTTTATTTTCAATATTTTCAATTCTTTTGTTTATTGTTTCTAATTCTTTGGCATTATTAGCGTATTTCTCAGCTTCTTTTATATTCTTTTCTAATTTAGCTTTTTCTTCTTCAGTACTATTAAGATGAACTTTCAATCTTTCCTTCTCCCTCTGTAGTTGAGATATTTCACTCTCTAATAAATTATAAGCTCTTTGGTTTTGTTGATTTTGCTTTGTTGATTGCTCAACTGCTTTTTCAGCTTTTTCTCTTAAAAAAGCACCCTTTTCAGTATATTTCTCATAATGTCTAGCATCTGAAAAAAGGTTTATTAAGTTTGCAAGTGCTTCATCATTATCAAATATGTTTAATTCAGTTTCTCCTTTAAACATTGAATACTTTCGTATTTGATATGGAAAAATTCTGTCAAGTAAGTTTTGTGCATTCTTTGGAATTCTTTCTCCTGTGGTATTATCTGTTTCTTCTCCTTCGAATACAACATTTGAAGTGTCAATTTCATTAGTTGTTTTTTGGGTTACCGTAAAACTTCTTGATATTTTAGACTCGGTCTCATATTGTTCTACAGTCATCGATACGCTTACTCTAAAACTATCTCCTGAACTAATTTCATTTAGCTTTTTGGCTGAAATCAGATTTACTACATCAACTGATTTACCATTAAACAACCACTCAACAGCTTCAAAAAACTTAGTTTTGCCCTCATTGTTCTCTCCTAAAATAATATTAAGACCATCCTCAAATTGGAAAGTGTTTATACCATAATAACAAAGGTAATTGCTTATTTGGATTTTTTTAATTATCATATTGCAGTATTTAAAAATTGAAGAACACTGTTTCTCAATTCATTATCAGTTGCTGTAGGTGATTTTTCTAATCCTTCTACAATTAAAGCTAATGCTTTAACTATTGGAATATCAGAATCCAATGCTTCTCTTACTGTTTTTGGTAGGTCTTCTTGTTTAAGCTCATACTTGTTTTCAAGTAGCTCGTGGGTTAAAAAACTTTTGAGTATATCGTCTTTTCTTGCCATAAGAATAATTTTATAAATCGTTAAGGTTTAGGTTGTAGTGGTCCAATATGCTTCTCAGCTTTTCGTATGTGTCAGTTTTGTTTATTGCCAGATTAGCAAAATCCACCACTCGTTCAAGTTCCTTTTTTACTAATCCCTTTTCCATTTCAAAGGTGCTTTCATCTGAAACTTCTGGCACAACTACTAAATCGTGAATGGTTGCGTGAATTTTATCGTTGTGCAATCGCAAAACTCTTCCTCTTCTTTGGATAAACTGTCTTGGATTACCAGTACTTGCACAAAATATTGCCAGTTCGGAACGTGGCACATCCACACCTTCATCCAAACATTTCATTGAGGTTAATACGTGGATATTACTTTGTTCAAAGTTTTTTAGTATTTCCTCACGGTTGCTTGAACTTGCAGTAAACTGTTTCACCATCACAGAATCATCTGTTTGGCTAACTGCTCTTGTATATTTGTTAATCAACCTGTTTTCATCCTCTGTTTCAACGCTAAAATCCGTTTTGTCAAATTTTGATTCTACACCCTCAGGTACATATACCAATGTATATTTTAGATTCTTTCGTTTATCGAACTCACTTTTTAGAATGACTTTAAATACTTCTAATTTATTGGCTGCTTTGTGTATGATTTGTTTTCTTTCAAGGAGTTTTTTCTCAATTTCAGGAGTACTTCTAAAATTTCCTGTTTCTTTATCAAATAAGCCCATTCGCAACAGTTGAAGAGAAAGTTCTTTGTACTTTTCCATCTCTGTATTTGTTAGCTTTACAATGTGAGGGTAATAGGTATATTTACATAACCAACCAATTTTTAATGCTTCTTCCATTGAATAAGAAACTATGTAAGGCGGCACATCATTGAAAAACTGCTGTATGGCTTGATTGCCTACTTCATCAAACTTTCTATGTGGAGTTGCAGATAATCCAATTCGTTTTTCAAGATGTATGTTTGGTAACAGTCTTAAAAGACCTTGCGAACCTAAATTGTGCGTTTCATCTGCAATTAATATTGTGTCTTTAGGCAGTTGAGTAAAATAACTTTGAAATTTAGGTTTTGGCAAAGAAGCATAAGTAACAATGACAATATATGAAGTATCAATCAGTATTGAAGCAGTATTGAAAAATGCAAGGTTTTTATTCCAGTTCTCTTTTGAACTGATTGTAATAATATTTTTAAAATTGAACTTGAAACATTCTTTTTTCCATTGTTCAACTAAAGCTGTTGTTGGAACCATTATTATCGCTCTATAAACTCCTGTTTTCTTGTATTCATTAAGCAGGCAGTTGAGGGAAGTAATAGTTTTACCTGTTCCTGTTGCCATTGCAAACATTCCTTTGTAATCATTGGCTGTCCAGCTGTTATAAGCTTTTACTTGGTATTCTCTTGGCCCTTCTGAATAGGGGAATTTTGGAGTACGTCTAATAATCTCAATTTCGCTAAAAAGTTTACTAATTGTTTTCTTTAGTTTTGGATTAGAGAACATTAAGTTTTGCTTTGTTTTGAGCAATTGTTCTTCTTGAACTAATAATTCATTGATATCCTTTTTGCCAAATCTATCTTTTAGCACAACTTCAATTTCGTTTACTACAACATATTCCACGTCCTCATCTTTTTCAGCAAAATAATCATCAATAATTTTGAGTTGTTTTTTTATTAATTTGTTTGACCTGCCATTTTCCCAACTAAGAAAAGCTTCTAGTTCTTCTAAGTTTTCAGACAATCCATAAAGTGTAAAATTACATGATGCTTTATAACCCACAGAATCTTGACCATCGCTGAAAACTCCAGATTTATAATGGGCTATGCCTTTTCCATTTTTTGGCTTAATCACTTTTATTTCTATTCGTTTTTCTGCAATTAAATAAGCTAAGCATTCAAAAAAATGGGTGTCATATTCATCTAGGATTCTTCCAAGAGAAACCACATCTGTTAAATCAAAAACTTTCTTTACAGCTTCTTGATTTGCCTTTTCAATGGCTTCTTTATCTTTTGCAGATAATAAATGGTTGATGACCATTCGCATTTTACCACCTTTACTGATGAAAGTGGCAAAGCCTACTGAAAGTAAATTTATAGCTGATGAACTGAAATAACCTAATAACAAACTGAACTCATTGCTATTGGCTAAACCATCCAAATAAAATTGTAATGGTTCATTTTCTGAACCTGTTTTATAATCTCTATCAGGTGACCATTCACAAGTTTTCAGCATATTGTGGTGTTCTTATTGCATTAATATTTTCAGTTTACTTATAACATATTCTATTTCGCTAAGGGTATTATATTTTCCCAAAGAGAACCTTATGGAGGCAAAAGCATCTTCATTTGAAATCCCCATAGCTTTTAAAACATGTGAAGGCTCTTCAACAGCTGAGGTACAAGCTGAACCATTAGAAACAGCTATATCTTTCATTCTACCTATTAGTACATTGGCATCTTGTCCTCTGAAACATATATTACATACATTATAAAGCCTGCTTCTAGAATCTCCATTTAGTGAAGTATTAGGCAACTTTAATAACTCTATTTCTAAAGTATTTCTTAATTCTCTAATTGTTTTCTCATTTTTTATCATCTCTTGGCTAGCAATCTCACAAGCCTTAGCCAAAGCCATTATTCCTGGCACATTCAGTGTACCACTTCTCAAACCTTGCTCATGCCCACCTCCATGGATTAGTGGGATAAGTTTTACTTTATTTCCTCTTTGTCTTACAAAAAGTGCTCCTATACCTTTTGGAGCATATATCTTATGACCACTAAAACACATCAAATCAACACCTAAATCATCCACATCAATTTCTATTTTACCAACTGCTTGGGTGGCATCTGTCATAAACAAAACACCCTTTTCTTGAGCTATTTTTGAAATTTCTTTGATTGGTTGGATAATACCTGTTTCGTTGTTAACATACATTACTGAAACAAGAATGGTATCAGTTCGAATAGTTTGTTTAAGCTCATTTAAATCCATTAAACCATTATTTTGAACTGATAAATAAGAAACTTCAAAACCTTTTCTTTCCAAGTCTTTGCAAGTATCTAAAACAGCTTTATGCTCCGTTGAAGCTGTGATAATATGTTTACCTTTTTCTGAATAGCTTTCAACAACTCCCTTAATAGCAAGATTAATAGCCTCTGTTGCCCCACTTGTAAAAATTAATTCATTAGATTCTGCATTGATGAAATTAGCTATTGCATTACGTGCCTGTTTAACTCCTTCATTGATACTTTGACCGAAATAATGGGTGCTACTTGGATTAGCAAAGTTGCCCTGTAAATAAGGTAAAATTGCTTTGAACACCCTTTGGTCAATTGGGGTGGTGGAATTGTAGTCGAGATATGTAATTTGTTTAATGTTCATCTTTAGTCTTGTTCTACAAACTTAATTTGATGTTTAGCCTTAACTACTAAAGGAAACAATGGTAATAAATCTTGATTTTTTGATAGTCGAATTTCAATATCGTCTCTATTCCACCACTCTGTCCAAATTCCTTTTGCTTGTAATTCTTCTAACTTTCTAGTTAAGTGAGTTGAGATTTGAGTACTTACAGCTAAGAAATACCCTTGTGCGTTATGCGATTCCACAGTATCCCTAATATCTAAAACTTTATTCTTTCCTACAGATTTATTACTTGATTTGCATTGTCCAACAACTCTCATTTGTAAAGTTGGGGGATGAGCTTGAGATACAACCCCATTTTCTCGAATTTTCCACTCAATCAATAAATCTCTTCCTCCATCTCCTTGATTCATTGGAGATGCCTTTCTCACTGAAACAACATTTGGTTCTCGTTCTAATAATGCTTTAATTAAGCCCTCAAACTGCTCAGGACAAGTATCTTCAACCCACTCAAACAGAGCAATAGGAAAAATGAGTTCAGATTCTCGATTATGACGCGTTCTCAAAGATTCTCGCTCAATTTTAAACTTATGTATTCCACAAAATCTACCAAGTGCAATAATGTACGGTTTAGCAACGGCCATCATCATATTTTCTAAGGGTAGTATTCTAATACTCTTAGAATTAGATTTATGTCCTAAAATCTTGAATAACTTTTTAAGTTCAGCAATATCACTATTGGCCAAATAGTTCTTCAATTCACCATGCAAAACAAATTTGCCTTTCATTCCATCTACTACCTCTCGTTTATTCTCTGATAGGTTTTGTAGGGCTTCCAAGTACATCGATAAGGTTTCTGATTTGATAATTGTTATTTCATTTTTCATATCATAGAAATAACTCCATTCAGGTCTTTTACGATTACCATAATTTAAATTAAGAGTATGTTTTAATAATTTATTTTCATCATGACTTAACTCTGATGGGAGTTCATACTCTCTATCGTTACGATCTATTCCAATTATTTTTAAACAATCTTGGCATGGACATCCAACAAATTGCCAAAATAACTCTCGCCACATTGCTACACTTATAATAATTTTGGAAATGGTATCACTTAGTTTCTCCCAACTAGTAATACCCCAAAGCAATGGAGTTTGTTCAGGCATTATATATCTACCCCAAATTTCATCCTCTACTACAGGATGTGGTATATCAAAAAGTGAGCAAGAAATTTCAGTGTTAAATTCCCTAAGAAAACTTGCAAACATTAAACTCATTATGACATGAATGTCCGTTCTATCACCATGATAAACAATATCATATGTTCTTTCTAAAAAGTAAAAAGAGAACTTAGTAGGGCTTTTGACTTCTAAAAAAAGTGTTATACCTGATGCATGGTCTGTAAAAATTCTGAATCTTCCACTTGCTGATTCTTCAACATAAAGAGAGTGTTTCCTAGAAAAGGAAACTATATATTCTGTAAGTTTTTCAAGTTCAGACATTTGTTTAAATAAAATTTGAAGCTACACACCATATTTAATTTTAACAGGCTCCAATAGAGTTTCAATATCTCTAATTTTTAATCTTCTTGTTTTTTTGTGTTGCAACATTAAAAAAATCATTTTAAATATCTCATTATCACCAATTATATAATCATCTATCTCTATTTGCCCAACTGGCAGATTCCCTTGAAACACATACCAAAATAACTTTCCTAACTGAAAAATATCAGAATCTCCATCTATTTCACAATCGTAACTATATATTATGCCCTTTTGGTTTGTAAGCATTTTGTTTGTCGCCTCTGGAGATAGCCATCCAATTGGACCAATTTTTTCATTGGTCTTATCAGCATTATAATCTTTTTCTCTAAATTTAACCAATCCCAAATCTCCTATTTTAAATTCTCCATTTACTATTAAAATATTATCATGCTTTATATCTCTATGATATATGCCTATACTATGCAGTTGTTTAATTCCATTTAAAATATTTACACAAAAGGCTAATTTCTGATTTACTGTAAAATCAAATTTGTTATTTACAAGATAAGAAGCTAAATCATCATTGGCTTTTTCCATTATAAAATAATAAAACTCATCATTATCAATTTCTACTATTCCACTTTTAAAAAATTGAATAACATTTCTAAGTTTATGTTTTTTTGCTAACCTAAAAGCTTTAATTTCTCTTTCAAACCTATTAGTTTTACTATTTTTACCTTGTGAAAGAGGTGATTTACAGATTTTGATTACTCTATCTTCTGTATCTCCATTTGGGTCATTAAGTATGAATATATTAGAGCTTGCTCCTTTAGATGTTTGAAAATCTTCATTTAAGGATAATAACAAAAAATCTTCCTCATCTATTTGAACATAGTTACTGTACTTATTTTGACTCAACAATATGTTACCATTTTCAAATTTCATTTCAAGAATTCAATATTTTTTTGATTAGAAATATCCTTAATATTCAATGTAAAGAAAGTATTTATACTCATTAATTTCTTGTTTTTGAATCTATAAAATGCCATAACTTGTTCTTGAACATTATTCGGCTTATTCTCTGGATTTGTAAGGAGTGTTTGAAAAAATGATAGTCTATATTCACGTGCTCCCTTTGAATTAGATTGTGTTACACAATTCCTTGCATATTCTCTCAATGGTTCACAGTTCTCTTGAGTTGGTTTTATATCATAACCAATTAAAACTAATATTCTATAAAAATGTATTAATTCTAATTCGTCATATGGAGAATAATTCAAAATGAAATCAAAAAGCGTATAAAAATCGTTACGCTGTTTATATCGTGTCTTATTAATAGGATAAATTGTGTTTAATACATTAATCTTATCAATAACATCATTAAATTTATGTTTAAGCTCTATGTATAAATCATTGGTTATATCATTTTTAAAATATTCATCTAAATGTCCTTTTTTATCAACATGGCCATCTTTTATTAGAACAAGCAATTCAGAAATAAACTCCTTATCATTCATTCTTTTTAAGGTAGCATCTGTAAATAATTTTAATCTTGCGAATTTTTTAGATTCAGCAATTTCATTTACAAGTGTTAAAAGTTTTGTAGAATAAAAGTCAGCTTTTCTAACTTCAGGTTTATTTAAGTGTATTCCTGTTTTATTTACTAAAGCATAAAATTTCTCTATGGACTCGCCTTCTGTATCATGAATAATAGTTAATGGAAATGAAAAATTTAAAAACTTTGGATGAGTTCTTTCAGAGTAATGCTTCTCTTGAAAGTCCTTAAAACCTTGATTGATAAAACTGATTATTGTTCTTGAGCGTTGTTGTCCATCAACCATCTCATATTTTTCCTGTCCTTTTTCAAGAATAAAAAAATTAGGTATTGGTATTTCTCTATTTATAGAATCTATAAGCGTTTGTTGATCTTCTCTTGACCAAATAAAATTTCTTTGATATGGAGGACTCAAATCTAATTTTCCATTCTTAAAAACACTATAAAGGTTTTCTATTGTCCATTTAGTTATTGTAAATTTCATTTTTAACATTTTTTAAATAAAACAAGCTGCACATCCTTCAGTGTCATCATCATCCAATATATCCACTAGAAGGTTTGATTTTACTTTTGATTTTTTCTCCATTCTTTTTACATATTCCTCTTTAATTGCAGCCATTCTTTTCGGCTGAATTAGTTCTTCTAAGCTTTCATGTTGTCCCCATGTATAACCATCTTTCTCATATTCCATTGCTTTTTTGTAGAGTTCAGGGTGCTGTTCATACAACCAAATCCATTCGATTTTTTGTTGAAAGAAGCAAAAAAAGCAACCTGAACGACTTCTTGCATATTGCCCTTTTTTACCATTGATTTCAAAATCAATTTTTTTGTAATAGGCAGGAACACCAACCCCACTTTCTTCTAAGATTCTAAAAATGTCCTCTCGTACCAAAATTTCCTCATCTTCGAGCAATGGAAATATATTTTCAGTTGCTAAAGGATAGTCTGTAGTCTTCAAAAAATCAAAAACTAAGTAATTAAATGCTTTTACATTCGAATCAAGCAAAATATTCAGCTTTTGATTATGGGTAAAACTTACATCTACCTTTCGTGAAATAGTCTGAAATGCTTTTTCTTGACTTTTGCCAAAATCAATATTTTTTGATATTTCTAAAAGTTGTTCTATATTTTGGTTAGAAAGTAATTTATTCACTACATCTTGGCTCCAGATGTTTTTACGAAAAGGAAAAATAGATTGAATATTTTTCTTCGTTGAAATATACCCTTCACGTTCTTCATCCCCTCTAATCCCAACATAGGAAACTACTGGATCATCACCTACATATTTTTCAAACGGTTCTAGTTTTAATTTTTTGGTACACCAACGAGCATTTGATGAAGGTAGGAAACCTCCATACATTTTTAGAAAATGGTCAAAAGGATCTTCCGAACTATTTTCTGCATTTTGAAGTAGCTTAATTTTAATTCCAAGATAAATTTCAAGGTTTTTTATCAGTTGATAGGTTTCGTCTAATTCTTTACCTGTGTCACAACTATAAAACTCTAAATCTATGGAAGGGTATTTTGTTTTGACATAAATAGCCAAAGTAGCACTATCTTTACCTCCTGATATACCTAATACATGTCTTACTTTGTTCATTGTAATAACTCTTTTAGTAGGTTCAAAACAGCAGCAATGTTAGATGTATTGTCTTTACCCAATTTGGTTTTTAATTCGCTTTTCAACAACTCAATTTCTTTAGTCTTATTTTTAGGTATTCTTACAATTTTGGGATCTATTTTACTGAAAAATGTATCTATTTTTACTCCAATTACTTCTTCTTTGGTTTCGTCAATATCAGATTTAGAGATTTTTGTTAAACTATCTAAGTCTAAAACCATAGCTTTAAATTTCTCATAAAGTAAAATCTCATCTTCATCTGAAAAGTCTTCTAATGCTTTCCCTGTAATTGATTGAGCTATAGAACTTAGCCAAGATTTTCTATCATCAAGTGGTGAATCTAATCGTTGAACAAAAGTCTTCTGATTACTTAAAAGCATATGTTTTTTTAGTTTTGAAAAACGCTGTTGAAGATATGCTTTGTATTCTTCAAATTCAGTAGGTTGACCAACAAATTCACTACAAATGAACTCTTCAAAACGTTTAACTAATGCATCATAAGCTGTTCTTAACTCCCTTACAGTATCCTGCAAACTCACTGTATAATTTTGCAACTTTGATATATCCTGTTGTAAAGTATGAAGCGAAGTTGCTAATGCATCAGGAAAAGCCTCAAAAAACGTTTCTTCTGGATTTTTACTTGTTGCAATTGCTTTACGAATTTTTAAAGCTGAGGGTGATAGCCTCTTTGTGTTCTTAGTATAAGAAGGTAATTGTTTATAAAAAATAATAAATGGTTTAATTGTTTCAATGAAAGATTTGTTATCAAATTTTAGTTCCGTTGATTGGTTCAAGAAAGTTCGGTAACTATTAAAAATATCAAGTTTGACACCTTCAATATCAAAAGTTTTTATCGAATACTTTTCAGGGTATTTTGCTATCAGTTCTAAATTTTCTTCTGATAATTGAGGGATGTAACCATCTTCATTAAATATGGCAAATTCATCCCGTTTTAAAAATAGGAAAGTTGGGACCCAAAAGTCAATTAATCCTTGTTTAAGTTTGAAGGGTCGCTTACCTAATAATTCACTCAATTCTGAAACCTTTAGTTGCTCAAACTTGGCACTTTCCAAGAAATCTTCTGATGCTCTCCATAGTTTGAAAAAGCTTGAATTTCTATCAATTGATATTACATCTATTGAGTTCTCTCTAATAGGAGAAATACTATTTTCTTTTAAGAGTGACAAATAGATAGTCTTTTCAGGTGGAAATTTAGCGTCCTCAAAACCTAAATTCTCTTTATCCCAGTCATTGGCTAGTGCTTTAAAGTAATTACGTTTAGCAGTGTGAATAGAAGAAGATATTTTATGCTTGTTTACCAATTCGTTTTTGAAAATAGGTGTAGCATCATATACCATGCTACAAACTTGAGAAAGTAATTTATTGAAGTCTTTTTTATGAGCTATTTTCTTTTCCTCTCCATTAAAAAACCACTTTACATCTTCACTTCCTGAGTAAATACTATCAGTTATATAATGATTGAGTAATCGTATTTGAGATTCGACAATGTTTTCTAGTTCTCTCTTAGCTACTTTGTCCTCTTTATTTTCTTCTAAAACCTTTTGAATTTTTTCAATTTCAAATAATAAGTTTTTTATCTCATCTGAATTCTTAAAGAAGCAGTAAATCACTGCTTCCTCTTGTAATTTTGATTTATTTTGGATGTCACTTTCTTTTAACTTAGAATTGAATACGAGTATTACAAGTCCATCTATCTCCCCTTGAGGGATTTTTTTTGTCTCTGGATAATCTGAAATGACAAAGTTGAAATATCTAGGTGTTCCTGTTATGAATGAATACTGTTTAGCAGAAACAGGAGGAAACTGTATATGTTTGTTTAGGAGTGTAGTAATATCAACAACCTCAGATATTTTGTTTCCTGCTTCAATTAAAGCTGTCTGAATATCTAAATCTGTTCCTTCAAATAGTATGAAACGCTTGGAATGATTTCGATATCGAATAATTTTTTTTGATTCAAGATTCTTGATAACATCTTTTGCATTAAGAATACCACAAGTTATTTTTAAGTATTCAACTAAGAAATTCAAGTCTAATATTGAGCCACTTGCTGAAAAGATATTCAAAAGCCCAATTGTTGTGACAGTTTTGATATAATCATTAATATTATAATCAAATGCTCTTTCTACTTCTTCAATAGATGAACGAATTGAGCCCCAAGCTGAAAAGTCAGGGTTATACTTTGAATTTAAGAAGGAATAAAAATTAAAATTCAAGTAATCATAAACATTTGATAGATTATAAAATGGATTTTCTTGTTTATTAAATTTTGTCAAACCTGTATGATCTGATGATTCTAAAAAAGAAAAAAGAGAACGTTCATTTTGTCCATATTTTTGTAATGAAAGTGTAAGAATATTTGCAGAAAGAATATCAAGTGGGTATAGTTTTAAGGCAATTTCTTCAAGAAAGTCCTTATTGAAGTTAAAAGCTTTTGTATCAATTGCAAGTTTTAAGCATTTTCCAATTTCTGATTTTGATGCTTTATTTTTATAATTTTCTGTAATATATTCTGATGCCAAAAATAACAGTTGCTCAACAGGCTCATTGAATGTAATTTCACGAAAACGTCCTTTTACTTTAGTCCATTCATGTTGTTGGATTTTACTCAAACTGTAGGCATACGATTCTAAACTTTGATGAACAGTTGTTATCAGTACAATATTATGTTTGGGATTGTTACAAAACTCCGCCAATTGTTGAACAAAGTACAATTCCTTTTCAGGATTATGTTTGCTTGCATATTCTAAAAATTTACCAAACTCATCAATCAATATAAACAAAATCTTATTTTCCTTTTCAAGTGAGTGGTATCTATTGAATATTTCGGATAGTATATTTTCTTGTAAATTATTTTGTGTTTGAACTTCAAAAATATCTGCAAATTGATCTATAATTGAAGAGTAGGAACCAACAATTTTTACAAAATCATATTCAAGTTCTGCCAAGAAGTTTGGTTCAAAATACCGTTTTATTCCTTTTACACTTTGTTCAAAAGCTAAAAGAAACGAGGATTTACCTGTTCCATAAGTCCCAACAATATTAAATGAACGAATACCCTTCTTGAAATCATTGACTATTTGGCTAACAACTTGCTTAGCATTGGGTGTTGGAATATAATTGAAATTCTTATCCGTATCTCTAATAATATTAATTGATGTTGTGAAATTATTTTCCATAATATTTGTCTAAAATTGTGTAAGCTTCTGGTTTGTTTTTGAATTGCAATTCCTTAATTCCCGCTTGATCAGTGAAAGTAATTTCTTTGAATTTCTTAACTAAATCAGAGATTTTATTCATCAAACCAGAGCGATTCAAGGAAAATATTGAGCCTGGACTATTCAAATCAAACTCTAAAGAATTTAAACTAATAGAGTTTCCATAATTAGGATTATCAAGTATTGTAAATAAAACAATATATTCATTGAGAATATCTCTTTCCGTATTTTCTATGTAATATGAATCTATTTTTCCTTTTTGATTATAAGTTGCTTTCAAAAGTTCGAGTTCAGATAAAATTCCAGAGAAACTATCTTCAATATCTGTGATGCTTGATTCATTTTTGTAAAGATTTATAAAAACATCAAAATCTTTAGCAATAGTATTTTCATTGAAGATTAACTCTGGATTACTTTCTCCCAACCTTTTCACATAGTTTACAAAACTTTCTCTATTAAAAAACATTTTCTCCTTTCTAAATTCATTAAAAATTATGGAGTAAATTGATGCAAAGCCAGTTTTTACTATTTGATAGTGTAAAAGCCAAAGGCTTGCTTCATCTTCCAAAAATGGGTCGTAGCCATTTTCATTATCAAATAATCTTTTACCAAACTCAGTTGGAATATCTTTTTTATCAATGATATTAAAAGCTTTTAACCAAAATCTAATTGATGAAACCATATTTTTTCCAACGCCAAGTTGTATTACTGCTGACTCATCATTGAAATTTCTTCCTTCAATCACAAAATCGTATCCTTTTTTTAACCAAAGTTGTCTACATTGAAAAGAATCATGTCCAGAAAAAATATATTTCATATTATTATTAAACTTAATTTATTCATATACAATGTCTTTAAATTTTACCATCATAGAATGATATTTTTATACAAATATCATCATTTTTTTTTATTTTTGAAATTGCAATAAAGTAAATAAAAAACTCTTATGCATCAGGGAATCCCTGATTTTGCAATGGTGTAATAAAATAATTTTTGAGAGACTTTTTGAGAGAGAAAATGCCTATTTTAAGCTATTTAAATATTTAAAAGCTTTTTTAATGATGTAAGATTTAAGTGTTTTTTTAATAAAATCAGTAAATTAAATGTTACAACATCTATTAGCTGGTGTTATATTTTATTGTATATGTTGTAAGATTATTAGATTGATAGGAGCCTTTTTTAAGATTATAATTTATTTCTTGTAATAAAAAAGCTGACCATTGATCAGCTTTTAAATAGTTTTTTCAATTTCGAGCAATTTTTCATAAGTATAATTTTTCAGTTTCTGCATAATATTTTCTAAAAGCTTCTCTTTTGTATCTTTCTTTTTCCCTTTGTTCTCTTTTGATACTTTTGGTAAATCTTGTTCTTCCTGAATTTTTTCAGCAAGCTTTTTTACAGACTTTTTATCTAAATTGACTGCTTCCTGAACAACACTTTGAGGTACTTTTATACTTTTATTTAAAATTTTATCTTTGAGTTCTTTATTCCCTTCTGTGAGTTTATCAAGCCCTAGAGCAAATTTTTCATCTCTTATAATTGTATTACGAGAAACTTTATGCTCTTCTGCTAATTTATCAACAGTTTTCAAGTTGCCATTTTGGGAACCTGATTTTTCTGTCTTCCTATCTCCTCCAAGCCCTTTTTTCTCTCGGTTGTATTGCAAACCTCTCAAATAAGATTTTTGTAATTCTGTTAGGTTTCGTCTTCCTAGTTGATTAGAAATCATCCAATCCTTGACTACTTCGAAATTTTTAAATTCCTTTAACCGAGTTTTATAGGGTAATCCATGTTTTTTACAAATAGAATAACGATTGTGCCCATCTACTAAAACCAATTCATTTCCATTTTCCCAAAGTAGAATAGGCTCTCTACACCCTTCTTCTATTATAGATTTTTCAAGCCCTTCAAGCTCTTCTTGTGTAAGAGGGGGGATTAGAGCTTGCAAATCAGGATAGATAGTTATTTCTTCTATTTGTCCTGTATTATCTTGAATAATTTTTGAAAGAATATCTTTTTTAGCCATTTTTTAAATTTTCTAGAATTTCTAAAGTAAGTGCATTGTAATCTTCTGCTCCCATAGATTCTGAGTCATAAGTAAATATGTCTTGATTATGTATAGAAGCTTCTGATATTTTTACATTTCTACGAATGAGAGTATTAAGAACTTTATTTTTATACTTTTTACGCATTCCATCTATAACACTTTTATTTACAACTGTTCCATTAAATTGTGTAAATAAGATTCCTAAAAAATTAACTTTAGGATTTAATTCCTCAACAATATCTTTATGGAGTTTCATAATTGTATTAAATCCTTTAACACTTAGGTATTCAGCTTGTGCAACAATTAGCATCTCTGTTGCAAATGTTAAAGCATTTACTGTTAACATTCCTAAGCTTGGAGGACAATCTATTAATACGAAATCGTATTTTATTGCAGTATCAGCTAACTTCTTTTTTAGTTTAGTATGACCTGCAAGAGTTTTTATTTGTAAATCTATTTCAGCCGCAGCCAAGTCAATATTAGCAGGTATTAAATCTAAATTTTTTGAAATTTTTATAATATTTGGTTTCTTATCTTCTATTAGGGTTTCATAAATGGTATTTTCTTCCACTTCTTTACCCAAACTTTGACTTAAGTTTCCTTGAGGATCTAAATCAATAAGTAAAACTTTTTTACTATTTACAGACAAAGCCTTTCCTAAATTAAGAGTTGTAGTTGTTTTACCAACCCCTCCCTTATGATTTACTACTGCAATAATTTTTGTCATGAGCTTTTTTTTCGAAAATTAGAGATTTTATATAAAATAAAAAATTATATAATAGAGTAATATATTTAAACTTTAAAAATCAAAGTCTACCAACTTTTAAAAATACCTCTTTTTAATCATTTAACAAAAAATATTTTAAAAAAACAACACAAATTTGTATTATTTTTAATATTATTTGACTATTTGGATACAATGTAACTATCTGTTTTATAGTTTTTTATAAGGATTAAAAAAGACATTTTATCAGCCAAAAAAGACATTTTATCAGTTGAAAAAAGACATTTTATCAGCCAAAAAAGACATTTTATCAGTTTGAAAAAGACATTTTATCAGCCAAAAAAGACATTAATATACTAAATGTCTTTATGTACCTAAAAAAGACATTTTATCAGTCAAAGAATAACCTTCTATAATATAAAACTATCTGCTTTTTTGGTTGAACACCAATATCTTAATCTCCAAAAAAGACATTTTATCAGCCAAAAAACAACCTTCTATAATATAAAACTATCTACTTTTTTAGTTGAACATCAACATCTTAATCTCCAAAAAAGACATTTTATCAGCCAAAGAATAATCTTCTATAATATAAAACTATCCGCTTTTTTAGTTGAACACCAACATCTCAATCTCCAAAAAAGACATTTTATCAGTCAAGAAATAACTATCCTCGATAAGAAACAGCCTGCTTTTTAGTTGAACACTAACATCTTAGCCTCTAAAAAAGACATTTTATCAGTCAAAAAATAACTATCCGCAATAAGAAATGGGTTGTTTTTAACTTGAATATCAATATCTTAGTTTCTAAAAAAGACATTTTATCAGTCAAAGAATAACCTTCTATAATATAAAACTATCTGCTTTTTTAGTTGAATACCAATATCTTAGTTTCTAAAAAAGACATTTTATCAGTCAAAAAATAACCACCCATGATATAAAGCTATCTGCTTTTTTAGTTGAACACCAACATCTTAATCTCCAAAAAAGACATTTTATCAGTCAAAGAATAACCATCTATAATATAAAGCTATCTGCTTTTTTAGTTGAACACCAACATCTTAATCTCCAAAAAAGACATTTTATCAGTCAAAGAATAACCATCTATAATATAAAGCTATCTGCTTTTTTAGTTGAACACCAACATCTTAATCTCCAAAAAAGACATTTTATCAGTCAAAGAATAACCATCTATAATATAAAGCTATCTGCTTTTTTAGTTGAACACCAACATCTTAATCTCCAAAAAAGACATTTTATCAGTCAAAGATTAAAAAAGACATTTTATCAGTCAAAGAATAACCTTCTATAATATAAAACTATCTGCTTTTTTAGTTGAATACCAATATCTTAGTTTCTAAAAAAGACATTTTATCAGTCAAAAAATAACCACCCATGATATAAAGCTATCTGCTTTTTTAGTTGAACACCAACATCTTAATCTCCAAAAAAGACATTTTATCAGTCAAAGAATAACCATCTATAATATAAAGCTATCTGCTTTTTTAGTTGAACACCAACATCTTAATCTCCAAAAAAGACATTTTATCAGTCAAAGAATAACCATCTATAATATAAAGCTATCTGCTTTTTTAGTTGAATACCAATATCTTAATCTCCAAAAAAGACATTTTATCAGTCAAAAAAATACCCCTTAAAAAAGACATTTGTAATTTTTTGTATTTTTTAAAATATGTTTTATATTTGCTATGAAACATAAAATCTATAGACTATGATGCTCTCTAGAATAAATGATAAACAAGAAATAAGACAATCAAATGTTTTGACAGAAGCACGTTTTGAAATGAGTGCAACTGAACTAGATATATTATTTTACTTATTGAGTATTCTTAAGAAGGATTCTGAAACCAAAAAGTATCAAATACCCATATTAGAACTCCAAAATATAACTCAAAAAGAATATCAATATACACAATTGAGAGAAGCAACAGAAAAGATGGGAAGTCGTATGTATGAATATAATTTAGACAATGGAGATTACTTACAAATTTGGCTTTTTTCAAGTTGTTTATATAAAAAAGGTTTAGGGATTATAGAAATTGAATTATCAGAAAAAATCAAGCCATTTCTATTTGATTTAAGGGAAAGATTCACCTCTTTTCGTTTATATGCAGCTCTCAATATGTCTTCTAAATACGCAAAAAGAATATATACGATGTTATCTCAATGGAAGGACAAAGGTGTATGGAAGATAAGTATAGAAGAAATGAAAATTAGACTAAAAATTCTTGATCCAAAGGGAAAAGAACCAGAACTCTATAAACAAATAGTAGAATTAAAGCACAGAGTATTAGATCCAGCTATAAGCCAAATTAATAAATATACAGAGTTAAATGTTTCATATAAATTATTAAAAAGAGGAAGGAAATTTCAGGATATTGAATTTGACATAGATGTACAAAATGATAAAGCAGTAGTTGATATAGATTTTAATCACAATTCTGAAGAACAAAGATGTTTAAAAAGTTTAGAAGAAATAGGAGTTGTGCGTAAGGATATAGTAAGTATAATAATAAAAGATGAAAGCTTACGTAAAAAGACTTTTAAATGGGTTTATGAATGGAAATTAGGAAAATTTGGCAAAGTAGGCAATCCTGCTGGGTTATACTTAAAAACAATGGGATTAGTATGATAAAAAAACTGAATAAATAAAATTTCTTTTATCATAAACATTTGACTTCTTCACTGATAAAATGTCTTTTTTAGGATAAGTTTACTTGTAAAAAGAGTTTTTATAAGCCTAATCGAAAAATTTAATCTTCTAAAAAGGAGGTTTTCTAAGTCAAAACATTCATGGATATTTTCTGTTTTTTGACTGATAAAATGTGTTTTTTCGCTTGTAAGTATTTGATAAATAATGTTTTATTTTTATAATAATTTTTTTAATTTATCTGGTTTTACAACATTTTACCCACTCTTGACAAATATTTTCTGTTTTTCGACTGATACGCTGTCTTTTTTAGAAATAAAAGTACTCATCCTCAAAGGTTTAAGTTTCTAAAAGGGAGGTTTTCTAAGCTAAAATTTAACGGATAATTTCTGTTTTTTCACTGATGAAATGTCTTTTCTAGGACATAGACATACTTGTAAAAGAGTTTTTATAAGTTTGATTGAGGCAACTTAGCTATGCTAAAAGGGAGGTTTCCTAAGCCAAAATCCTGACTGATACGCTGTCTTTTTTAGAAATAAAAGTACTCATCCTCAAAGATTTAAGTGTCTAAAAGGGAGGTTTTCTAAGTCAAAGCATTCACGGATAATTTCTGTTTTTTGACTGATGAAATGTCTTTTTTAGGACATAGATATACCTGTAAAAAGAGTTTTTATAAGCTTGATTAAGAAAATTTAACTATCTAAAAGGGAGGGCGGTCTAAGCCAAAGTCTTTGACGGATATTTTCTGTTTTTTGACTTATAAAAAGTGTTTTTTCGTTTTTAAATCATTGATTTACTGAATTTTATTTGATCAGTCTTTTAGAATATATTTCTATTTCCAGTTTGGTTTTTGCAACATTTCCCCCACTTTTTGACTGATACGCTGTCTTTTT
This sequence comes from bacterium 336/3, assembly GCA_001281695.1. Lineage (NCBI taxonomy): Bacteria > Pseudomonadati > bacterium 336/3. Next base: position 37,077 of record LJIE01000003.1, read on the forward strand.
TGAAAGTGGTTTTGGAGTTAAAAAAGAGTTTTTATAAGCCTATATGAGTTAATTGAGAACTCATAGTCAGTGATTTAACTATCTAAAAAGGAGGTTTTCTAAGCCAAAGTATTCACGGATAATTTCTGTTTTTTCGCTGATTCGATAGAGAAATATGTAAACATTTGGCTTTTTTTCAAAAGACATTTCTAAAATCTTGAATTTTTTATGTTTTCTTACAAGCTGAATATCATAGAGATTTGAGCATCTGAAAATAATTTGATAATTTTGTGCAAATCATAAATTTTTATGAAAACACTTTGCTCTTTTTTACTTTTGTGTGTAGTGGCGATGCCTTTGTATGCTCAAAAGAAAGATACTACCCTCAAAAATACCCATGCTATCAAACTCTTGGGACAAGCCTCTCCTGATAAGATTTTACTCAGATGGGCGGCTTCTAGCCCTTATGCTTGGAAAATATCTACAGAGCAAGGAGTGGTAGTAGAAAGACAACTGATTGTAAAGTCTGGCAAGGTATTAAGCCCCAAACCAGCCTTTGTAAAACTTACTACGAACCCTTTGAAGCCTTTGGCTTTAAAAGATTGGGAAACCTTAGCCAAAAAGAATCAATTTGCAGCCATTGCAGCCCAAGCCTTGTATGGAAAGAGTTTTCAGGTATCTCAAGGAGCAGCGAAGACTTCTACTACAAAAGGGATGGTAGAAATGCTCAATCAATCTACTGAATTAGAGAATAGATACTCTTTTGCTTTGTTTGCCTCAGATGTTTCAAAAGAGACAGCTCAGGCTGCTGCTTTGTATTTGGAAGATGCTGATGTGAAAAAAGATGAAATGTATTTGTATAAAGTCTATGTAGCATCTCGCCCTAAAAATACTCTTGCCATTGATACAGGTTATGTGTATGTAGGTGTTTCTGATTATCGCCCTCTGCCTCAAATTAGAGAGTTACATGCAGAATTTTCTGATAAATCAGTGTTACTGAGTTGGGATAAAAATCCTTACAATAAATATTTCACAGCTTATCAAATTGAACGCTCCGAAGATGGTGGAAAAACATTTAAAGCCACTTCTGAACTTCCCTTTTTGAATACAGAGCCTTATGGAGCCAAAGAAGACCTCAAAAAGAATTTCTATGTAGATTCTTTGAAACAGAACCAAAAAGAATACTTCTATCGCATCAAAGGGATGAATGCCTTTGGACAAATCAGTTTGCCTTCTGATACAGTTTCTGGAATGGGTTATATCCCTTTGAGAGGTAATCCAAGTATTACCAAAGCTTATGAACTCAAAAATGGTCATATTCAAGTGGAATGGCAATTTCCTTCAGAAACCCTTGCTCAAGTAAAAGGATTTCAGATTGAACGTTCTAAAACAGAACAATCAGGTTTTGAGCCTTTAAATACTCAAATATTACCTGTGACTACCACATTTTTTGTAGATAACAAGCCTGAGCGTTCCAATTACTATCGTATCAAGGCTCTGGGCAAAAAGGAGGGTGAATATGCTTTGTCTTTTCCTTATAGAGTACTTGCTCAAGATAGCATTGCCCCCAACATTCCAGAAGGGCTTGAAGGAGTGGTAGATTCAAATGGGGTGGTGAAACTTACTTGGAAAAAAGGAAAGGAAATAGACCTGTATGGATACAGAGTATTTCGAAGTAATTTTGAAAATCAAGAATATAGTCAAGTTTCCAAAGAACCCATCAGAAAAACAGTGTTTTATGATACTATTAATATCAAAACACTTTCTAAGAAAGTATTTTACAAAATAGTGGCTTTGGATGAAGTATTCAATGCTTCTGATTTTTCAAAAGCATTACTCTTGAAACGTCCTGATAAAATACCACCCACAGAAGCCAATTTCATTCACTATGAAGCTCTTGAAGAAGGAATCTTCTTGAAATGGGCATCGAGTAGTAGTGAAGATGTGAAAAAGCATTTGCTTTATAGAAAAGAACAAGGATCGAAGGATTGGAAACTAATTCAGATGTTTGAAGGAAAAAGTATCCAAAACTATTTAGACAAAGATACAGATCTTTTGAATGTTTATGCTTATATTCTTGTGGCAGTGGATGAGAGTGGTTTGGAATCCAAGCCTTCCAAACCCATCATGGCAAAAAGATTGGACATGAAAATCAGGAGGGCTATTGAAAAATTTGAAGTCGTATCAGATAGAACAAACAAAGAAATCAGGATAAACTGGGAGTATCCAGAAAAAGATGTATATGCTTTCTGGATTTATAGAAGTGAAAAAGGAAAGCCTTTGAGATTGCTCACATCCACTTTAGATGTGAATGCTAAGAGTTACATTGACAAAGAAGCATCTCTGAATAGAGAATACCAATATGCCATCCAAGCTATTTTTAAGGATAATGCTCGAAGTAAAATGAGTAAGGTGATCTTGGTAGTATATTAAGTAATATCACTGAAAATCTTACAGATAGTTTTATGTTCTTAAAAAAGATACAAAAGCTTCTAATGTTTTTAAAAGAATGGTGTGTATTAAAATCTTGCAAAGTGTTCTTAAAAACATACAATCTTGCAAGAATTCTTACATGCTTTTGAGTTTTTTGAAATCCTAAAAACTTGTAGATAAGAAAATTACCTCGTATATTTGCAGTATTATTCATTCAACAAATAAATCTCTTTTTCTCATGAAAAACATTACACTACTTTCTATTTTGTTTCTTGCTATCACACTTTTTGCAGGTTGTAAGAAAGATGAACCCAAAGTTTATAAAAATGCAGAAATTGCTCCCAGTATCACATTCAAATCTTCTTATAAAGTAGGAGAAACCATTACCTTCGATTTAACAGTTACTCCTGATACCCAATGCCAATTAGAAGGGGCATCATTAAGCTTATATGCTTTTAAACAAGATGGAACATTTGTAACATTAACTGCTGGACCCACTATTTTTATTACTCCTACCAATCAACCTAACACTTTTAACTTTGCTATCAAAGTAAATAACAAAGAAGTAGGCAAACCTGAAACCTATTCAAAAGGAACACTTCGTTATACCCTTGCTTACAAATCAGGGTGTGAAAATGAAGGTGGAAGATTGAAAGATTTAGTAGAATTTGATATAGTACCTTAATACATCATTATAAATCATACCATCACGCCTACTCACATCAGTAGGTGTGATGGTGTTAAATTGAACACATACATATATTTGCAAGATAGTAAGTACACAATGACACTATGAAAAAACTTATCCCTTTCATTACTCTCTGCCTCATTTTCTTAGGCTTTAGTCTCGAAACCTTTGCCCAAAGAATTGAAATCAAAATTACTGCTTTTCAGTCTTATGCACGTAGAAACCATTCTTTTGTACTTTCTTCCTCTACCAATTCAACAGCCACCTTTAACCAAATTGGTTGTTTCTCTAAAGATGGGGGAGGAGATGAAACTTTTGGTTTAAAAGTATTTTTTCCAGAGTTAGCAGGCAATACTTATAATATTCCTTTGGCTACAGGCTCATTACCTGCTGATTTGGTTTTAAAAGTGGATGGTTGGGAGGATGGAAGAAATTCAGAATCTTGTGGCAATCGTTGTAATTATGATAATTTGGGAGGCTGTGAGGATGATAATAGAAGTGCCGATGTAGCTGCTACCAATGCTCAAGACTACTGGCAATATATCAACCTCTCCAATTATGCCCCTGGGGTATGGCATATTATTGAACCAGACCAAACTACACAGTGGAATTATGGTGTATTTATTGAAATGCGTTACTTCTTACCTGATAATGTATTTGAAGCCCCTCAAACATTTAATTATGATCCAACTGATCATGGTACAGGGCATTGTCTTACAGATGGACTATCAGACAATGTAAGTTGGGACATTGATAAAAGAACTACCATTCCTAATGTAGAAGGCATGACTTATTTTTGGGAATACAGAGTATCAGGTGCTTACACAAAACCTGATAGTGTAACGTGCTATAATACTTGTAAAATAGATAGTACACTGACCACTGCTTGTTTAAAAGAAGTTACTCCTATAGGTTGTTTTGATATTGACCCTGATACTGGAGGACTCATATCTGTACCTTGTGATCCTATTTGTGTAAGAGATACGACTTACTATGTTTATACCTACGATTATTTCTGTAATCCTTATCTTTGTTATAATCCTGCTGTAACTACTGTGTATGATAACTCTTGGACATTAGGTTTTACTTCTTCCACTTCCAATGCATTTGAGATTGCAGATATTTTTGCTTTGCCAGGAATCCAAGGACACCTGACAAATGTTTATAATAATGGCAAAACGCTTTTAAATCCTAATATTCAGTTTAGGGTAAGAGGGGTATATGGTGTGGGAGCAGATACTCGAACCACCAATTATTCCAATGCTGGTCAGATTCGAGTCAATTGGCCTCCAGCTGTTGATATTATTGCTCCTGCAACACCTGCCAACAATACTATTTCAAACCTTTCAGAAGCTACTTATGAAAGTACTCAACTAAGAATTGAAAATGTAAAGTGTTTTTCTACACCCACAGGAAAAATTATTGTTAAAGATATTACAGGGCAAGCAAATGGCTACTATTATTCTCTAAGAAGAACTCATGATGAAAATGGAAATTCTATTTCATCAGGATTGACACTCAATGTACTAAATAAAAAACCTACACCAGGCAATCCTGTGGTATTTCCTGATAATGCCGATAATGCTAATGGCTTGACAGGACTTCTAGCAGGTAGATATTCCTTAGCCATCGAAAATTATGATGCAGGGGGTTCTAATGGAAGTAGGGCAGGTTGCTATAGAGAAATTTTTAATATTAAGGTTCAACAGCCTGCTTTGTTAGAAAAACAAAATTTTTCCAAGCATACTTATAATGGTTTCAATGTGAGTTGCAAAGGTTCAACCGATGGAAAAGTAAACATTCAAGCAAAAGGAGGCATCATGCCTTATACTTATGAGCTTACAGAAGATAGCCCTGTGTTTAGTCCTGCAACTACTGTTTCAGGAGCTACTAGTACTCCTTTTGAGTTTTCAGGTCTTGCAGCAAAAGGCTCTGATGGCAACACTATTAACTATACTTTAAAGATTAGAGACGCTTTGGGAGCGTGTGAGGTGATTGAAAACTTTACCTTATCGGAACCAACAGCACCTGTAGACATTAATAACCTCACACTTTCTCAATTTGGAACCTATAATATTCCTTGTTTTGGAGGAGTAGGGAGCATTCAGGTATTACCCAAAGGAGGGATTGAAACATCAAGCTATACTGTTCAGGTAGGTTCTCTATCTCAAACAGCTACTACTACCACAGCCACTACTTTTACAAATTTAGTAGCTGGCACATACACGCTTATCATTCGTGATGCCAATGGTTGTGAGAAAACACAAGTAGTAACACTCACTCAGCCACCTAGAATAAGCCCTACAAATGCTTTGGTAATACTTCCTACTTGTTATCAAGGCAAAGATGGAAAAATTGAATCAGAAGCTATTGGAGGAGTTCCAGCAGTGGGAGGGGCTTATACTTTTAGCCTTCAAAGAACAGCAGGAAATGAGTCCAATAGTTTTTATAGTTATATTGACCCTACACCTCAAAGCCAAACAAGAGCCAGTTTTCTTGCTTTACCAGAGGGAACTTATAGACTTCGTATTCAAGACCAGTTTTCTTGTCAGAAAGATACAACCATCATTATCTCAGAACCAACACAGTTATCTTCTGGAGTAGTGAGTGGTACCAAGAAAGATGTTTCTTGCAAAGGAGGAAGTGATGGAGAAGCCCAAGTGAGATTCGAGGGAGGAAGTGCTCCTTATCAGATAGAATGGTCATATAACAATACTTCTAGCTATATAGGGATTGCAGCCCTTAATAGCTGGGGAGGAATAGTGGAAACAGTCAGCCTTGGAGCAACTGAAACCCATTTGTTTAAAAATCTCAAGGCAGGAACTTATTATGTGAAATTTAAAGATTCTAAAAATTGTGATAATAATATTATTGGAGGGGTAGTAACTCAATTTACCATCTTTGAGCCCAACATTGCTTTGGATGCAAGTGTGAGTTTTAATCAGCAAGTATCTTGTTTTGGTGGCAATGATGGCTCCATTACAGGTTCTGCCACTGGTGGATGGGTGGGTTCTTATCAGTATGCTTTAGATGGAGGTACTTTTGGTTTGAACAATGTTTTCTCAGGACTTTCAGCAGGTAATCACACTTTAGCAGTCAGAGACTTGCAAGGTTGTGTGAAGACAGTCAATTTTGTGATAACAGAGCCAGACCAACTTACTGCCAACCTTGCTACTTCCACCAATACTTCTTGTTTTGGAGGAAATGATGGCTCAGCCACACTCAATATTTCAGGTGGTACCATGCCTTACAAGGTGTCTTTAAATGGAGGCACTACTTGGATACTCACAGATATTAATACAACATCAGCAACCCTTACAAGTTTAAGTGCAGGAACATACAATATCAGCATCTTTGATGCAAATAACTGCTCAGGGGCAAGTGTAGTGAATGCAACCATAACATCACCGACTGCTATTGCTTTTCAAAGTGCACCAGTAGTTACAAACACTTCTTGTGGTCAAAATGATGGAGTAATTACAGTGAGCATTACAGGAGGGACACCTACTTATTCGTATGCGTGGGAGAAGCTTCAAGGAGCTAGTTATGTTGCAGTGAGTGGTAACAGCAATACCTTATCAAACATTTTTGCAGGAACATATAGAGTGAAAGTGACTGATAGCAGAAGTTGTGAGTGGATATCTAGTGCTATTGCTGTTTCTGATATTGGTTCACCTGATATGGCTAACCTGCAAACCACACCTGTATCTTGTTTTGGAGGAAATGATGGTACCATCTCTTTTGAAGTAACCTCTGGAACTGCTCCTTATGAATGGAGATTGCAAGGAGTAACAAACTTTGCTCCTGTGACAGGCACAGTGAATGTCACTGGACTCAAAGGAGGGGCAAGCAATCAGCATGTGATTGAAATCAAAGGGGCAAATGGATGTGTGAGACCTTTTGTGATAGAAGTTCCAGAAACTACGCCACTTGCGATTAGTTTTGCTCCACAAAATCCACTTTGCGAGAGGGCAAGTAATGGAAGCATTACAGCCACTGTTTCAGGAGGTAATGGAGGATATACCTATGAATGGCTTGGATTTACCACCACTACTGCCACACTCAATAATATAACAGCAGGAACCTATACACTCAAAGTAAAAGATAACAAGGGTTGTGAGTTCTCAAAAGAAGTGTCTCTTACAGACCCACTTCCAACAAAAGTAAATTTCCCTGATACTGTTCGTGTTTGTGGTGGAAATGCTTATACAGTAGATGCTGGAAACGCAGGTTCAACTTATGAGTGGAAAAATGCAGAAAATCAAGTGATAGGCACCAATCAAACGATTGCCATTTCTCAAATGGGTAATTATACACTCAAGATTAAGACTGCTTTGGGTTGTGAGTCTTCACATCCATTCAGACTTGAAGTCAGAGATGATTTGGTAAAGGCAGATGTACTTTCCACAGCTGAGGCAATTGCTGAGGATACAGTGGTATTCATTGATATTTCAAGGGTGCTTGTGGATGATCCTAACAATCCTACCAAAATACCAGACAGAATAGAATGGGTGTATAATAGCCCCAATATTGTAAGGGTAGGAGGTTATGCAGGTTATACAGAGGAACTTCAGTTTTTGAAAGAAGGATTTTATACCATCAAGCTCAGAGCATTTTATACATCATGCTCTAGTGAGATAGAGAAAAGTATCGTGGTTCTTCCCAAAGCAGCCAAGAATGCCACTCAGAATGGATTGGGTTATCAGGGAGCTGATGTAACAGAGTTTACAGCTTTTCCAAACCCTTCTGCTGGAACATTTCAGGCTCAGGTGAAATTAAACAAGATTGCTCCTGTAACTATTTCACTTTATAGTCTTCAAGAATCCAGAAGCCTAATCACCTATCAAGGAGACAACCAGCAAGACTATCTCTTTGATTTTACATTAAGAGAGGATATTCCAGCAGGAATTTATGCCTTGATGGTGGTGAGTCCTAATGAAACCAGATTCTTTAGAGTAGTCATTCAGAAATAAATGGAAAAAGCCCACTAAAAGTGGGCTTGATAGGCATTTTTGCGGAAAAAAGTGGAAATAAGTTGAAGTAACTGGAAACCCTATTGTATATATTCTCTTTTATTCTTTCTTTTGTATAAAGTTTTTCACAAAATATTATCACATGAGAGCTAAGTGGGTATCCTTAAACAGAGTAGGCATGAAAATTTGTATTTTTTGATATGGACTAAAAAAGCTATCTTACACATACTTTAAAATATTCCAGATGAAAACAGTATTAAAAAACGTATTAGGACTCCTCATACTCTCTTCTTCAGCTTTTTGCCAAACAAAAGATGTTACTCCTCATCAAACCATTAACCCTTGTTTGCAAACTATTAGTTATGCTGTGGATGATATTTTGTTAAAACAATCTCTTGGTCAAAACCTTTCCAAAGTTGACAAAAACCCTGTTTTTACAGGAGGATTAGAGGAGCTTAAAAAATATTTTGTAGAAAATCCATTAACAGATCCTAAAGCTAAAGATTTAGTTTTTAGAGTTCATATTGGTTTTTTAGTAAATTGTCATGGGAAGTTTTGTGAATTAAAAATTATCAGCAAAGGCAAAGGAGAATTAGAAAATCTTGCACAACAAGTTTTAACAATCGTAAAGAATATGCCTCAAAATTGGCAATCAGCCTTTGTAGAAAAAAAACCAGTAGATTGTTATCAAATACTTTCCTTTACAGTCATAGGGGGGCAATTAGATAAGGTATCCTACAGATAACACAAAAGTAAAATTAAAAGGATTGTTTTTTGATAATCTATCAAGATAGTTCATATCATATATAAACTTAAAATCAATAATTATGAAAAATGGAATTTTAAATCTAATCATTTTTATTTTACTGATAAGTTGTAACAGCCTCAGCAAAGATGATGGTAGTAGTATTGCACCATCAAGCTCTTCTTCCACAAATGGTCAAGGTAATCCAGGAAATCCAAATCAATCAGGGGTTATTACTGCTGGTGAATGGAATGACCTTGATAATTGGAACTTTTGGGAAACAATCATTCATAAAGACCATTTTAAATCTATGCCTTCACATTGGTCTTTTTTTAATAATAACAGAATATCAGTAAGTATTCAGGGGGCAGATTCTGCTCCTATTATGAATGCCTTAGTAAAATTAAAAAGAGATGGAATAACCATTTTCAGTGCAAAAACAGATAATAAAGGAAAAGCTGAATTATGGGCTAATATATATGAAAATAGTCCAAATGTTGATTTCACAAAATTAGTTGTGGATATTAATGAGGGTTCAAATATCATATCTAATGTCAAACCATATAAAGAGGGTGTCAATGAAATCATTGTATCTCCTACAAAAATAGAAAATAAAATTGAAATAGCCTTTGTTGTAGATGCCACAAGTTCAATGGGAGATGAGTTAGAATATTTAAAAACTGAATTGTTAGATGTGATTACAAGAGTTAAAAATGCCCATACCAACTATTCAGTGTTGACCTCAGCCGTATTTTATCGAGATGAAGGAGACGAATATGTTACAAAAATTTCCAATTTTACAAATGATAATAATGCTACAGCAAACTTTATTAAAAATCAAAGTGCCAGAGGTGGAGGTGATTTTCCAGAAGCAGTACATTCTGCATTAGATAAAGCAATTCATGAACTTCAATGGTCTGTAAACTCAAAAACAAGAATTTTATTTTTATTATTAGATGCTCCACCTCATTATGATAATGCAGTTATCAAGGATATTCAAAAATCTATCTTAAAGGCTTCTGAAAAAGGTATTAAAGTGATACCTATCACAGCTAGTGGTATTGACAAAGAAACAGAATTTCTCATGCGATTTATATCTATGACTACGAATGGTACATACGTTTTTATAACTAATCATAGTGGAATCGGAAATAGTCATTTAGAACCCACCGTTGGGCAATATCAAGTGGAATTTCTAAACAACTTAATGGTTCGGTTAATAAACAAGTATGCAGAATAAAAGCTTTCTTGTGTTTATTGAGGTTCTTCCTGCAAAAATGCGGAAAATGGCGGTTTGCACTATATCTACTTGTAAACTAATGTATTAATACTATTTGTTTCTTTGTAAATTTATCATTGAAACAAAATCTATGATTTGACATCAATTTTCAATAGTAAAAAAACATAAATAGATTTAGAAATTTAACTTAGAATCTTTAACCTAATTTGTTTACAAAAAAAATAGGTTCAAATAGTAAGATTTTGGTATTTTCAAAAAGTAAAGTAAATGTTCGTTTTATTGACTCAATATGAAAACTCAAAAACAATAATATACTAATTCACAGACACATATAGAGCAAACCGCCATTTTTCTCATTTTTGCAGGAAGAATCTCGATTTTCATTATCATCAAAGGGTTGCCTTACCTCATAATATTCTAAGACAATATTGCCTGTATAACTTATTTAAGCTATTTATTTTTTCAGTCTTTAATTTCTATTCTAATTCTAGCCAAAAATCAATATGTGGGGTTGGAAAAGGTTCTCTACCTTCATCTACATCTTCTTGATAGATAATTTTTCCGTTGAGTAAAAAGCCCTCAATAGTCATAAACTTCTCATATGTAATATCAGCATTTATTTTGCCACCTATTTCCTTAACAAATTTACTTATTTCTCTTACAAAACTATTGAATCTAGGAATATAAAATATTTTAGTATCGTATGCCATTTTATGAAAACGATGGCTATTGAAAAGTAGGCTTATACTTGCATTTTCTTCCCAATAATCAAGCCCTTCCACTTCATAAGCGGCAAGTGCTGTATTCTCAAACTCAAAAAAACATACAGATTGTCTAACAGCACCTATAATTTTATGGTCAAAAGTTTTAGTGTAATTCTCTTTGTTATACACAAGTGAATCATAGTGTTTTGATAAAACTTGATTAATATAAGGAGTATCAAAAAGATAATAATTTTTATGTTCTTTGTCAAAAAAATCATATTTCCGTGTTTTCTTGTATATTTCTGTAAATTGATTGATATCTATATCACCCCAATACATCAATCCATATTTATGAGCATTTTTTATAAAAGCCACATCAAAATCCAATATTCTATCAACATAGTTTTTCGAAGTAATTGGTAACTCAAAATCAAATCCAATAGAATAACTCATAAATTATTATTTAGGGCAGTAATTGTTGAACAATATTATTTGCATCGACCTTATAACGATAGAAAGCATTAGGAAGTTGTATGTGAATTTCGTCTAAATTTTTTAAATTGACAGGTACCTCAGGCTTATCTCTCAATGTATTTGTAACTAATTCTTGAATTCTGGCTTTGACTGTTATGTTAGAAGCATATCTTGTATCATTAGTATTAAAAACACATATTCTAATGATTTTTTTGTAACTTGTTGGCACAAGTTCTGTGATAAATTGTTCTGCTGCTTCAGTTATAGCATCATTAAACCTTCTAATATTTCCTTGAGCATCTTTTTGAGCATATATTCTATCAAATTGAGGTGTACCTATTTCATTTAAGTAAAACTTATACTGGATTTTTTTCATTATATTATCTTTTTTTAGGAAAATATGAACCTATTGAACCAGTTTTAAGAAGCCTATTTCCCTTTCTTTACTCTCAATAGGTTTTCTTTCTATATTTAATTTTTGAAAAGGTATTTTCCATAGATTGTAGTAATCAATATCTTTAAAAGCCTCTTCTTTTATAATGAAATTATACAAATCATAAGAATATATCCAATTATCAGGTTTTTGATGAAATATATTAATAATGATATTTTTTAAAGCATTTATTGCTTCATTAGATATTTTCTGTTCAGGAAATAAATAATCTTGCAATAAAAATTTTACATAATTTTTGATTTCTAAATTACTATAAGACTCAGGCTCTATTAATAACAAAGTATCCTTAGCTAACCGCAGCCAATCAAAATCTTGATTGACAGTTGCTTCAATAAATTCCGTCTTTAGATTTTCTTTTTTTTCAGAGCTAAATTCATGGTCAATAATACCTAAACTATCTTCAAAAGGAATCCACATATCTTCCATAAAAGCTGTTAATGCACTTTTTAAATTATTTATCATAGAATTTAATCAGATAATCTCTCCAATCCTTCATTAGAGCATATATTTCAATAGTTGGTATTTCTGCCTCTATTTTTTCATTTTCAAATAAATTAACCACTTTTGCAATGTTTTTATCACACTGAATCATATAAACTTTATATCCAAATCCCTCATAAAAATCTACAGAACCATTCAAGACTTTATCTATCTTATCAACTATTTCGTTTATATATTCCAAATTTGAATACAAGTTAGATATTTCGTCTAAAAAAAAATACCCAAATTCAGAAGCATTTTCAATATTTATGGAAGGGACTTCAATAAACTTCTCATTTACTGTGTTTCTAAAATTATATGTATAGAATTTGTAATCCATATTTATTATGCTAAATTATCATTCCTTTCTAACCAATCTAATACATAATTCTTCCAATTTTGAATAATTTCTTTAAAGGCAGAAATATCTATCTCATTTATAAAATCAGGTTCAAAAGACATCCAAAGCTTAACTCGATTATCTTTGATAGATAAGGTCAATGTATCTTCTATTTCAAAAGGTTGTTGGTGGTTAATATGATTATCTACAATTATCAGCCAGTTTTCTAAAATTTCTATATATTTTTTACCATAACTTTGATAGTAACTAAATCCAATTTTAGGGTCATCTGATAACAAAGTAGCTACTAATTCATAATTCTCAGATAAAGCTAAACAAATTGGATACCTTGAATTATATCCTATTTCTTCTTCTTGCTCATTATGATTTTTAATCTTAAATTCTAACATATGTTAAGAGTATAATTCTATAGGGTTATTTTCTAAAAAAATACGCCAATCTTTAAACATTTGTAATAACCAAGAGGTAGGAATATTAATTTGAAAATCAGGTTCCAAAGACCATTCTCCATTTTGAGGGTTAATATGATGTTCAATTAAAGAAGTTTTCTTATATGAAACTATTGAACAAAAATCTGTACCCCAACCCCAAAATTCTTTCTCTCCAGAAATGACAGCACTAAGTTCCTCAATAACTTCATTTGCTGCACTTATTGAGTTGTATTGGCTTAGGTAACTGAGCATAGGATATTGTGGCTCACTAGAACCTAAGCCAATGTAAGCTTTTTTGCTATTATCATTTAAATTAAAACTTACTCCAAAACTGTACGAAAACATATATTTAAAATTTATTAGTTTGTTGGAAATGCTGATATAAAATTACCTTGAACTATGGAAGGTCTTGTTGTAAATGGTTGTCCTATATACATTTCTAATGTTTCACCTGAAGTTAAAATGACATGATAAGTATTACTTGAAGTTCTTGGAGGTATTGGAGGTTGCCAATTTATGGGGGTTGTTTTACTTCTTGCCAGAGCTATTTCTTCTAAAACTTGTTGTTTTGTCCATGTATCTGGAAAAAATGAGGCTTCTCCTCCATTTGGACCAATTTTAGGATTCCAATTAACACCATCAAAAATCTCCACTTGGACTTTATAACAACCATTAGTGCCAATAGGCGTTATAGTAGCTCCTGGTTTTATTCTTATATCATCTCTTAAGAAGCCACTTGTTCTAGTTGTTAAAGCAAGTTCGTGGTGTACACCTTTGACTTTCAATACACCTCCTTGCATACTTGGCTCTCCTTCAAATATATGTTTTCTTAGTTTCTCAAACTCTGGGTCTGAACTATTTACTTTTCTAACCCATTTCAAAAAATCAACCTCTTTTCTATGTTGCTTCAAATAAGATATTTCTTTCCAAACATCTAACCAAGTGACATCAGCATTCATTGCATCAATTAAAGATCGATTATTGAATAAATCTTTGTCAAGAGCTTTAATTTCAGCTTTACTCAAGCCTAAACTAGTTACTTTTTCTAAAAAGCGTTCACTCAATAATACTTGAGTGGAATTTTTAAAAATAGGTTTGACTTGTACTAATTCAAATAGAGGAAAACCAGAACAAAAGAGTTTATCATTTTTTACAATCTTGATATTGTAAGATGAAGTTGTTCTTCTCACAATGTCGTAGGTTTTATCAGCCAACTTCACAACTTTATCTGCTGAACCTATCAACATAAAGCCTCCATACAACAAAGAACCTTGTGTATCATTATTTACAAAACAATACAAAGCCCCATATCCATCTGCTATGAAATCCAAACCAAAAGGTGATAAAGCTAAACTTGCCTCATCTATTTTTTCTTTTACACGAGCTAATTTCACAGCATTGTTACCTGTAATAAATATCTCATTAGAAGGGGATGATGGCAAGAAATTTTCAAAAAATACGTTAGGCAACCCATCTTCCACATAAGTAGAGAGAAGCCATCTTGTATATTGTCGGGCAATGGGATTATACTTAATATCACCTGTTTGAAAAGACTCTGTAACTATATTTCGTAAATAAGATTCTTTTATTTGGTGGTCTATAATTTCTAAATCTCCATCAGAACTTGGAGTTTCTTCAAGTTGTTCTAATAGTTTTTTTTGTGCAATAATGTTCTCTCCTTCTTGTGTTATCTGTGGTGATTGCGATAACCCTTGTGCTGCAGAGGATCTAATGAAATTTTGAGATTGTTCAATAGATTTATAGGCATTAATAGCAGTTTTAATTCTTCTATCTTGCACAATAACAAGATTATACATATCTAATCCTGCTATTTTTTCAGATTTTTGTACAGGCAGTTCAATAATCTCTCCTTTAAAATTCATTTGATAAGCATAAACCACAGCAGGTTTAGGCAATGGTCTATAAATATTCTTATGTACATATCGAATAATAAGTTCTGAAAATCCTCCCACATCACTTTCTTTGTATAAATCCTTGTTATGAGCCATTTCAACATCATTTGTTTCTATATATGACCCCATCTCTGTGGGTACATAATTTCCAAGCTTTGCACTATAAAACATACTCATTGGCTGGGCATCAAATTTCTTTGTAGTTAGGCGAGCATAAATCAAAATGGTTTTAAATTTATCTAATTTCTGGCTTTTCAAGAAAACAGATTTGGCTATTAAATCATCACAGATATATTCTTTAGAGTTATCTACAATGACACATATTTTATAGCCTGTTTTTTCTTCTAAATGACTAATTTTCTTTTGTGTTTCAGTAAAATCAGATAGACTAATTGTGTTACCCCAAAAATTAAAATCTGAATTAGTTTTGGGAGTAATAAACACACCACTTTGTGTATTTGAGGATAGTTTATCAAGTTCTGTGTCTAAAAAACTACTGATTCTTTGAACCTCAGCATTGTATTTGGTGGCATCAGGACTGCAATTTTCATAATCTGCTAAAATACTAACTATATCTCTCAAGGCATCGTTTCTTCCTGCTCCTTGCAAATCAAATTTATCAGTAGCAGCATCAATCAGGTCTAATAATGCTTTAGGAATAGAAGTAAAGCGTAAAATAGAACTATTCACTTTGTAGGTAGAATTTCCATTTTTATCAAACTCTATTTTATAATGAGAAAAACAGGCAATACTCTTGTTGGAAAAGTCTCCACTACCTATTTTTTGTTTCATCACAGTTCCTACAAAATCACCAACAAGGTTGTTTTTTCTAAAGGTTTCATTATCAATACCATTAGATTGAGCATCAATTTGACTCTGGTCTTGTTGTTTTTGTGTAAGTGCTTCATTGACTGTACTCCAATTTTGTCCTGATATATTATCAATAGCTTCATAATCTTGAGTATATCTATTTTTATTTTGATACCACCTGATTACATCTCTTTTATAATCATAAATAGAGATAAGTACCACATAGATTCTATCCTTTGGACTACGACCAGTATTGAGACTACTTAAAATAGCCTTGATTCCTGTTTTTTCTTTCTTAAAAGCATCTGACTCTAAATTCCAAAGAGTCTTCCCTCCATTGGCTTCTTTGATTTTAAAATGCTCTGTTTCATCATCATCTAAAATCTTTTGATAATCAATAATATAGTTATTCAAATGGCTTTTTCCCAAACGGTCATTTTCTAAGTTTTGAGCCTTTTGTTTGTCCATCAAGCTCTCTATTTCCTTTCTGACTTTTATCTTTTGAAGACTATCAAGCTCTGCGAAGGCTTGATGAGCAAAGAAAGAAATCCATAGTGAGAGAAATAATTGAATCAGTTTTTTCATGGCATTATTATTTATCCGTATCTGTTAGAAAATCTATCATTTCTTCAATATTGAGAACAATAGAGTCTTTGGTTTGTGAAATAAGCTCTTGATTGGTTTTTTCTAATCGCATTCCCCTAAAAATATCCTCTATTAATTTTTCACCTTTTAAAACTGCATCTTTTTTGAAATGTTGTTTCACATCATCAGGAGATAAATAGAAAGAAAGCATGGCAACTAAAAACTTGACAAGTCTTTTCTTTCTCATTTTTTTATTAAAATCCCAAAGTTTAGACTCTACATTACTTCTGTTGGAAGTAGTAGGTTTTTCTATATTGTCTATGGAAAAATCTTTGATGAGGAAAACACCCGTTTCTTGTTCAGTAGTAGGTCGTGATAATCCTTGGTCATCAAACAAAACTTTCATGGCAGCCTCTCCAGCAGCATCCAAATCTTGCTCACTGGCTGGTTGTGCACCAAAATATTCTCGTTTGAGTTCCACCAGTGTTCCCCAGATAATATCTATAAATCTTTTGAGTGCCTCTACATAATACTTGATAGCTTCTGAAAGACTTTGTTTCATTTCAAGTTTAGCCTTTCTAAGCTTTTCTTTGGCAGCAGCTCTTTGTTCTTCTGTGGCATTGGCTGGCAGTCCTTTCAGTTCTTTTTTGGCTGCTGCAAGGCTATCTCTTGCATTGTCTAACCTTAATTGAATACTTTCAGGCAAATATTCATACATTTTGGCTGAGACCAAATCAATTTTATCAAGGACAATATCTATCTGGTCTAAAGCCGACTCTGCTTGGTTTAAAAAACCTTCAATTTCAGTAATTTGGGCTTGTACAGTGGCAAGGGTACTATCATCTAGCACTTGAGCACTTGCTCCAGTGATGGCAATAATGCCATCAATCATTCTGTTTTCTTCATTGACTTTGATATTCTTAAAAGCAGCTTTAAGTTTAATATTATTCATAAAAGGCATGACCACGACTCCCTCTCCACTAAACACTCCTTGTCCTCCTTCAATTCTTCCTATTTTGAGTTTAAAATCAGTGGCTACAATGGTATCTCCTCTCACTAAATTTGCCTTGGGTGTTTGGTTTTGGAGCGTAAATTCTTTGGGTACCCTGCCGCAGGCAAAGTCCTGAGCTGAAAAGCCACTGGTTTGAAAGGTGTCTCTAACTACTATTTGATTTGTGGGCGTTAAATCCCCACAAAAACTCAAGACTTCGTATTCATAGGTGGTAGAAGGACGTAAATCAAGCAAGTTAATGTGTAACAACTGACTATTTTCCTCAAACCAAGTACCATTGTTTTCTGACGTTTTTTCTCTGAATCTGAGCTTGTAACGAGTATTTCCAGCCCCAGCTTCATACGTTATTTTAGCTCTTGTGGGAGCAAGTACCTGTGCTGAAATGTTTGTGGCAGGCAGGCACACAGAACCATACGTAAACTTGACTACTTCACTTTTTCCTCTGTTTTTAAAGATTTCAAGACCATTGCGTTCAATTACTCTGACTTGTAAGGCATAACTTTCTCCTGCAAGCAAACTTGGTTCACTAATTCCGTAAATAAAAGTAGTGGACTGAGTGATTGTTCTAAGTATGGGGTTAGAAGTCAGGATTGCATCATTGGGGTTTCTGGTTTTAGGAATTAACTGTACAACAGTCACTTCATACTCCACATCAATGGCTGCATTTGGACTTGAAAGGTGTCTAGGAGTCCAAGAAAAAATCACGTTCTGAGGCTCTAAGATTTGCACCTTTTCCTCTTGATAGGGCTGGTTAATTAAGGGAGGGTCATTTTCAGCAAGCCATGCTATGGTTTCTCCTGCTTTGGGAGCAGCCACAGGCACATTTCTAATGAAGTCTAAGACTTCAAAACGAATACTATAAATACCTTCTGGTAGTTTTTGGGCTCTATCGTACTGGCTTCTTGTAAAGCCCTGAAACTCTAAATTATTAGGATTAAAGTAATCAGCGAGTTCAATGCCGTTAAACTGTTCAGGAATACCCCCTTGAAGCAATACAATCTTTCCAATGTAGGAGGGTTTTGTAAAAATACTAATTCCTGCTCCTTCAATCACAAGTCTGAGTCTGACTTGATAATTGGTACGATTTATATCTTTTAAAAGTAGTGTTAGGTTTACTCTTTCTCCTGAGCCACCACCATAATCTGTGAGCCTTAGGGAATAAGGTTTGGATAATTGTGTGACTACCTCAATAGGGAAGTTTTGAGCAATACTGGTGCTTGCCACAAACCAGATAAAACTCAATACTAATTGTAATTTATATATTTTTTTTCTCATGTGCTCCTAATTTTAAAACAATTCATCACTCATCACTTATAACTCTTTAAGGTCTATTGATGATAAAACGCTCCTCTGCAATGACTTGGTTTTTGCCTGGTAATACATATCTGATTCTCACTGGATAATCGCCTGATTGAATCGTAGGATAAGGTTCTGTTAAGAGCCTATTAATCCATGCATTGCCATTAGCAGAATATCCTACTTGTGCAGCTTGAGTACGCAAGTCCGTATAATCATTAAAACCACTAATTGCCATTCGATAGACAAAAGAGCCAAAAGTGGGAGAGAGAGGCACAATACCTGCTGTAGCATCACTAGCAGACAATACTTGACTGTTTGGATTTTGCCCAATGATGATGTCCTTTGTGGGAGGCACACCAAAAATTGCAGGCACTCGATTCAAAATACTGATGTTTGGATGTGGCAATCCTTCATAGACGATTGGATGAAGCAAGCTATTGTGCCAATACGTATTGTACTCAGCCTCCATTTGCACGAGTGATTGGACACCATTCTGTTCATTTCCTAAAATTTCAGCTTTATCAAAAAGCTCAACAGCTGAAATATTGACTCCAATTTCATGGACTCCTGTCAGCACTGGATAACTCCAACCTTGAGACATCCTCAGTGAAGCGATTTTCTCTTTAAACGTGTTGTATTTAGAACTTGCAAAATAAGCTGTAAAAATAGCTTTGTCTTGAAGTTGCACTAAACTGCCTGTGGCTTGTTGTCCTGTTAATTGAATATTATTGTCCGTAGTACCAGTGGTAGTCGTAACCTGACTTACATTGCTATTAATTGAATCTCTTGCATAGGCTGGCGTGTTTACAATCTCCCAAGTATAGACTTTACTGGTTAGAACACCTTCTGGCATGGAGAAACGGATTTCTTTGGAAGCATTGTCATAGACAAAGCCAGCTTTGAGGGTAGCAGCACTTCCTGTTTTCACTCTTACTTCCTGATTCCATTCATCTTTTGCTACAAACAAATCAGGTTGTCCACGTTTGAGTTTGATATAGGCTTCCCTTGTTTGCTTGGGATGATAATACAGTTGGTTTGCAACGGGATAACTCCAAGCAACATTGGATAGAGGGATATAATCAGGAGCTTTGCCTGTTTTAAAGCTTGCTGTTTTTTCTTCTGTCACTAACTTTCCTCCACTGATGACTCCTTTCCAGCTAGTACCAATATATTCTTCAAAACTGACTCTGCACAAAACATTTACTTGAGCTTCAGAAGGCAAAATATCATGGCTTACGAGTGCAGCTGTTTTTTTGTCACTGTCCCACTCTAAACTTGCTGGAATTACTGCACCATTTGCTACTATTTCAAACTTTTCAAGTTTTACTCTAAAAATACGGAGTCTACCTGTTTCAGGGTCGCTTAACTCAAACTCTTTACCAATTTCATAATTAAACACTGCTTGAGGGCTTGTAAAGACATCAAGTCCAGTTGCTTCATTTTCTGGGGTAAGCTGGCTAATAATCTGCATACCAGCAAGTAAATTGGCATTCTGGATGGTACATTGCTTACCAATGGTCATCTCAAATTTGCAACTACCCTTTACAAGTCCTCCTAAAATATTGAATCTACCACCCACAATCCCTCTAAACCAAGCAGGATTGGGCAGTTTTGCTTGCAAAATCGCAGCAGCAGCAATATCTAAAATATCTACTTTGCCTTTGAAGAAAGGCAAATCCACCTTGATACCAATTTTTCCCATCACAAAAGCATAAGCTTGTCCCATGGCATACCAGCCATTGATGCCTACTCTTTGCTGAGTCTCTACACAGACTGCTTCCTCTCCATAGTTTTTCATCATGATATCAAAACCTAATCCTGCTGCAAAACGAGCATAAAACACCAAAAAGGTTAAATCCCCTGTATCCACTTTCACATCCATTCCCATCGCAAAACCTCTTCCATCAGACAAACTACTCATATCTCTGCCAAGTGCCAAATTCATTTGTCCCAAAATCGAAGATACTTCGTCTGGTGGTGCTGGAATATCAGGAATGTCATGCCCTACCATGAGATAAGAACCTGTTCTAGCCAGTCCAGCGAGTTGTAAGCCCATTCTCTGGCTTGGATTTCCTAAATGAATATACCATTTACTAGGAGCAACATGGAATACAGCTTCCCCTGCCATGCCGTTTGCTCCAATGCCTTGAATAAGCCCACCAGCCACATTTACAAAGATTTGAAAATTCCCATGCAAAGTTTTGGCTGCTACATCATAATCAATCATCACCGTTGCTCTCACGGCTCCTTGAGCATTCTCTGCTCCTTCTAATTTATGAATACTTTCGTTGATTCTTTTCACTGCTTCAGGCTGAAAATTGGTACCTGGAATCTTACCCATCGCAACGTCCAAATCACCCGCATAACGAGCAATTTTGGCTGCTTTGGCTTTGAGTTTATCTACCCCGAAGGAGAAAGCTGGAGTAACAAAATTCCCTTCTCCTGAAAGCATGACTCTACTGACCCCTCCTGTTTTGAAAAAGGCCACTTCAAGGGTTACTGAGCCATTGAAGGCTTGAGGAGATTTAGCTGTGTTGATTTCAATCCCTGCTCTGATACCAAAATGTGTTTTTTCATCAGGCACATAACTAATGCCTGAGGGAGTTGTGCCTAATCCAGAACTGCTAGCAGTTTGTCCTTGTGGGGCTTGTTTCATTTGATAATAAGCTCCCCCAGTAAAACCTTTGATTTCAATAGCTCCTAGTGGAATACCTGTGGAGAGTGTAAGCAAGGCATCAGCATACCAATAACGCATGCCTTCGAGTGTCGTACCAAACAAAGCAGATACTCTTACTTTCTCTACAGCTGGAAACCTTGCTTCTAAGTTTCCTTGAAAACCATTGCCATAAGTAGCATCTTCTTTGAAGAAAGCTAGCTCTCCTTTCAAGGAAAAAGCTCCTTGGTCAATATCAATGCTGGCTCTTGTGATTTCAACACCCTTGAAACGATAGGAAAGTGTAGCGGTTGTATCTTTGGGTTCACCTAATAATACAAGATGAGCTTCTGCTCCAAAACTATTGGCAGAGGCTGATGGGGGGGAACCTGCTGATTTTCCCACAAAGTTTACCACCACATCCATTTCTAAGGCTATGCCATTTTGATAGTTTTTTCCTTCAATGTTCTCAAGTGAACAAGGAAAACCAGCGACTTTCACTTGATTGACGTCTGAACCAAAGGAAAAATTGCCTACTGTGACATAGGGTTTGACACTTTTCACTTCCAAAGCTTCAAAATCAATATCAGCGAGCTTCACTTTCTCTTTGTCAGAACTAGAAAGAGATGTTCCTGGCTTCAAACCTACTTCAATCGTCATATTCCCATTCAAAAGAGCTCTGGGGCGAAAGTTTCCTTCTACCACTTTGACTTCAAGTAGTGAATTTTCATAAATTTTTACCTTTCCTGCTCCCCACAAAGGAAACACCAAATCTTCTCTGTTTTTAACAGAGAGCACATATTCTTGGTTCAAGGGATCAATGAGACAAGTATAGGCAAGAGGGGTTTCTTCTTTTGCGATTGGAAGCACAATTTCTCCTTTAAAACCAGCAGAAATGAGTTGATTTTTAGTAAGGGTGATTCCTAGTGAATCTAAGGAATAGCTCCATTTACTCATACTCCCTTCTTTAGGAGCAATCAGCTTTAAGACTGTAATTTTTCCTGAGAAGCCATATTCATCAATCAAGACGTCTTCTGTGATAAAGGTGATTCTATCGCTGGGGTTTACAGGAGTGTTCACTCCATTTTTCTTTTTAAACTGCCGAGGTAATCTCACCTCTGCTCGTTTCAAATAAAAGCCTTTCCAGAGTTCAATGCTCGTGGCTGATTCACTATGATAATTTGCTGGAAAATTTACTGAACTAGGATTATGAATTTCACTCAAATCAAGACTTGCTTCTTTCACCACAAATCCTACCCCTTTGAGTCTTCTGGCTTGAAAGGGAGTTGTAAAATTGACTGTGGCAATTAAATCACTCCAATCTTCCATTTGAGCTTTGAAAGTGCCTTTGACTCTCTGAGTCGAATCAATTTGCCCTTGATTGTTTTCCACAAGTAACAAATCTCTTGAAAATAGCACTTCTGCATCCACAGAAAGCCTTTTAAAACCTCCACAATCCCACTCAGCAAAAGTCTTTCCTGCTTTAAAAGTAATTTGAGTAGTTCCACTTTGAGGATTTCCTCCCAAATTGAAACGATAATCTGCCATCAGTTCTAGCTTGGCTGTTCCTACAAATCCTCCTGCCTGATTGATTCTTACATTTTTAGCCACAAAATAAAGTTCAGAACCATCTTGTGGATTCTTGATAATCATATAAGCCACCACATACGAGTAACTAGGTGTAAAGACAATGCTATCAATGCCAATCGAGTAATCAGTAGTGCCAATTTTCTTATGAATTCCCATGGGAAGACTGGCAATCTGATTGACACTGGTAATCGTGGTAAATGCCTGTGAGCTTTTGATTTGAGCCATGGTAGCTCTTGCTCTTCTGATATAAGCCCTTGCTTGTTCTGTGAGACTTCCTGAGTCAAGGGGGTTGGCGATGAGGGCATCTTTTTGAGCGAAGTCATCATAATTCAAAGCTTCATCCACGTTTTTAAAATCCCTGTTTTGTCCTACTTGATAGAGCTTGTTATTTTGGGGCTTTTTAAAAGTAGTGGTATCTTCTCCTGCATAGACACTGCTCACAAGGAGTAAAGAACACATCAGGAAAAAAGATACATGTTGTAATATATTAGGCAAATGTTTCATAGGCTCTAAAAATTGTAGCTATAAGCAAAAGTAGCAGTGAGTTCGTTGAAGGTATTAGCATTCAAAGTGTTTCGAGTATTTTTTCTCAAGAGAATCGAAGAAGCTGAGAAATTATGTTTTTTCAAAAGTGTGTATTGACCTGATAGTCTCAGGTTTAACACACTGCTGGCCAAAGATCCTGCTCTATAGGCATTGTTAAACGCACTCGAAAGACTTGCTTTGAGCTGTTTTTTGAAAAAAGGTCTTGAAAAAGCAACATTAGGTCCAAAAGTAGTGGAAGCCTGTCCCAGTGTTTCGTTGTGATTGAAAGCAAAAGAAGTAGCAATAGAAGCTCCTGAGGAAGAAAGGCTTAAATTGTGAGCTACATTCATATTGTAAAACTGCACACCAGTATTTCTGTCTTTACCTCCTTGTTCATCTTTGGATGTTTGATAGACAAGGCTTGCAAGTAACATTTGACTACTTGCCTGTGTTTTAGAAAGGGCATAATTGAAAGAAAGACTTGCATTCTGAGAAATCTGACGATAACGAAGGGTATCTAAATTTTGAAAAGGAGTGGTTTGATTGATTTGGTCAAAAACAGAACGAACATTGGTATAACTTTGGAAATTAGAATAAGAAGCCGTTAGATTCATTTTTTTATTCAAAGCAGCAGAGGCGTTCACGGAGCCTACAAACCTTCTCATCTGAGAGGCTTTTTGGTTATACAAATCATTTCTTTGTGTTCCTAGATTGCTTGAGAGACTCACCTTTTTGAAAATCTTGGTGGAAAGATTGAGGGTAATATTTTCTAAATCATTGTTAAAAAAGTAAGCCCCCAATGTTCTATACCCTGGCTCTACTCTTTCATAAGTGGCTCCTATGGTCATAAACTTAAGTGGATAAGAAAGTGAACTTTTGAAAGCATGATAGACAGCAGTGGAGGTTCTGGGTCTAAAAATATCTCCTAAACTGGTGTAAATATTTTTCTTAGAAGAAGAATCTCCTAAAAAGCCTGACCTCAAATCTTCTGTGATGGCTGAGGAAGCAAATTCAACATCCAAGAGGGCTTTTTCTAAAAAGCTTTTGGTAGCATGAATGCTTAAAACCAAGTTTTCTTGTGGGGCAAGTCCAATACTGTCTGGCAAAATCCCAATCGAATTTTCTTTGTCCCAAGCTCTAAAAGCAATGAGTTCCACACCGTCTTTTTGGCGTTTATAGCCTACCTTCAAACCAGTGCCCATTCTTCTAAAAGCAGGCAGGTTGTTTGCTTGAAGGGTGTCAAGGGCAACCGCCTTTTGAAGTCTCCCATACATCACACTCACATTCCAGTTCTCAGTGGGGGTGAGTTCAAAACCTACACCATTATACAAATGTCCTGCAAGGGTGTAAGGAGAAAAACTCATCGAGTTCCAGCCCAAATGGGTTTTAATCCATTTGTAAGTAGGATGCAAGCCATATTGATTGAAAGGTTGTTGGAAATTAACTTGTTGGTTAGAGAAGGTAAAAGAAAAAGGGGCACTCCAGCCATATATATCAAGCCCAATATTTCCTGTGACAAAGTAATCATAGGGATTTCTACGGTTTTCTAGTCCAGAGGCTGCATAGAATATATGAGAAGTGGAAATACCTCCATTGAGTTTGACGACCTTTTTGTCTTTTCCAACCTGATCAAGATTTTGGGAAAACAAGGGCAAGAAACATAGAAAAAGTAAAAAGAAAGATAAAGTTCTTTTCATAAAGATTAGTTTTGCATAGTTGTTCAAGGCACAAAATTAACAAAAATATTTTAGATAAGTCCTTATCAAGTAAGATAATAAGTCAAGAAAAATAAAAAAAAGATGGGATATATTCAAGAGTTCTATCAAAAATTATTCAAACGTTGAAATCAAAAGCACAACTAGGCTCCAATGCTTTTCAAAAGCTTGTAAGATTTGGACAGCTTTTCTACTTTTCTAAAACTTCCCGTTTCTATTTTATAAGTCCAAACAAACATCCTCATTTCGATCAAAAGTATATGACAAGTATAGAGAAAGTGGGTATAAAGAAATAATCCACAAGTCTGAATAAAATACTATTAATGAGTTTGATCTCAAATCAAGTTTTTATCAAGCTGTTGCAACACTTTAAACTCCACTTTTTCCTTGTTTTTGATAACTGTCACTATGGTAGTTTAAAAATTTAAGATTTTAGGGTTTCAATCAGTTTTAAATGTTTCTCCAATTGTTTGGGGCTTGGCAAAAATTGTTTAAGTTCTTCAGGTAGGTTGGTATCTATGGTGTAAGTGGCTACTCCTATGGGCTTTGTGGTATCTTTGAGGGCATATTCTACAATGGTTCTGTTTTTAGATTTACAAATGATGATACCTATGGCATCATTTTCTCCTTCTTCTTTGACTGTATCATTAAGTACACTCAAATAAAACTGCATCTTACCCACCATTTCAGGAGTAAAATCCCCTATTTTAAGCTCAATAGCAACCAAACATTTTAATTTTCTGTGAAAAAGGAGCAAATCAATGAAATACTCATTTCCACCAACTTCTAATTTATATTGGCTACCTATAAAAGAAAAATATCCACCCATTTCTGTCAAAAAGGCTCTAATATTTTTAATGAGTGTCATTTCAAGTTCATATTCAGAATGCTCTTGAGAAAGTTCTAAAAAATCAAATTGGTATTCATCTTTCAAAGCCAAAATAGCTTGATTTTTGTATTTTTCAGGATAGGCTTGTTCAAAATTTTGCTGGTTTAACAGATACTTTTCATAAGTTTTGTTTTCTATTTGATGAATCAACACATTTTTAGTCCAACCAAATTTTTTGGTCATCAGGAGGTAAAATTCTTTTTGTAAATCATCTTTACATTTCTCCATAATTACCACATTATGAGACCATCCAATTTCTCGCACCAATGGTGCGAGTTTTTCATGGGCAGAATAGCTTATATAAAAATTACGCATACGCCATAGATTTCCAACAGAAAAACCACTCAATTTTGGAAATTCAGTTTGTAAATCTTTAGCTATTTGCTCCACAACAGATTTCCCCCATTCACTTTGAGATTGTTTTTCTACAATCATTTGTCCCAAATCCCAATAAAGTTGTATCAGTTCTTTATTGACAGCTTTGAAAGCTTCATATTGAGCCTGATGAATACGATTTTTTACCTCTCCAAGAAAGTTTTCATAATCTGTATTTTGATTAATTAGATTCTTCATAAGTTTTAAACAGTCTTTTTCACTGTGGCTTTATATTTAGTTATGAACAGACTTATCTCTCTTTTTTCTTTTTTTGTTAGGGATACACTTTTAATCACAAAGTTTATCCCTTTAGGTTCTTTGAGGTATTCTACCTTTTCCATAAGTAAATTTACATAAAATAATCTATATAAAGTGAAGTAATTGGTTTTCTTGACTTGATAATCTATTCGCTCACAATCGTATATAACCATTTTAGAAGTAATGTTTTGAACTAAAATGAGAAGAAACTTATTTACTCTATTTTGTAAGCTGTATTTTTGGTAGAAAAATAATGAAATCATACCACACAAAAAAAGATGCTTGGAGAAGTCTGCATCCTTTTCAAATTTTTAACAAGTTCTTACAAGTAACCTGCATCACCATCGAAGATACTAAAATCTAAAGATATTTACAAGTTTTCACATTAAAAAAGACTCTACCAAAAGTAGAGTCTTTTCCAGATTAAACAAAAATTGAACACTATGTTGTCAAAGATAAGTATTTTGGAGGATAAATTCTCTATATCACTATTTAAAAACATCATTATAACCGTTATAAATGTGTTTTTAAATATTTATACACAGCATTTCTTTAAAAATATTGGGGCAAAAAATAGCAGAAAAAGTGATTTTTATTGAGAAATGCACCACAAAAGTGAATAATAGAACTTTTTGTAATAGAAAGGTTGTTTTGAAAATAAAATAGTGTATTATAACCGTTATAACTCAATTTTTTATCAAAAAATACGTATAAAAAATGAAGATGTCTGAGCAAAAACAATGTCCTTATTGTCATACTTTCTTTGAAGGAAGAAAGAATAAAATTTATTGTTCTGAGAAGTGTAAACTTGATTTCTTTTTTGAACAAAGAAATCAGGGAATTCCTCTCAAAAAAGATTTAAAAGAAACTCCAGTCATCACAGCCTTGAAATTGGAACAACAAATTCAACAAGAGAAACAAGCTCATGAAGAAAAAATGAAACTTTTGGAAATAGAGCTAAGAAAATTGGCTGTAGAACAAACTCCTAGAATGTTACCAAAGCGTCTACAAACCAATTTTGAGAAAATTCTTCAATCTATTTTAAAAGAAAGCAATCAAAAGCTTCCCAAAAAGTTTTTTCAAGAGAAAATAGCAGATATGGAGCGATGGATAGAGGATTTGATAGAATCAGAGAAGCAAGAACTCAATAAAAAGTATCCTGAATATGAGATGATTGCATACTTTCTTCAAAATTTTGAAAATATTTTAAAAACACTTTCAAAGATAACTCAACGAACTTTTTCGTATAAACTAGAAGAAGAAACCCTTCAGAAATCTAAAAAACTACTCCATAAAAGTTAAAAACACTTTTTATAAGAATTCTACCAATATATAATTGTAAATTATTTTAAATCAAGCAAATCATTTTTTACTTTAACAGGTTTTTCTACCGTTTTTCCTAATATTTCAAAGGCATTTTGGTATTTATCAAGAGATGATAGACTTATGGGCAGTTCTTTTCTAAAGGTATTCCATAACTCTAATGCCTTTTCATTAGAAAATATCCTTTCCTTTTCCTCTACTTTTTCAAGTACTTCATTCAAAGCCTTGAAGTGTTCTTCTTTCTGTTTCTTTAAGAAGGTTTCTACCATTTCCCTACTTCTTGCAATCACCCCTTCCTGTATTTCTTCTTTGAAACCCTCAAGCTCATTCATCATGTTTTTCTGAGTGATAGGGTTTTGTTTAGTGTATTTGAAATAGGCAATCATAGCCTCCATTACTTCTCCCACCTTCAAACCAAAGCTTTTAGCAATGGAATCTAAATCAGCTTTGAACTCTTTGGTGATTTTAACATTGCTATATTCCTTCTTTCTACCTTTTTTTGTTTCATCATATTCTATTTCAGTGTTTTACGAAAATCAATATTACTATTATTCTACTAGAATTTAGAAACTTTTATCCACTTTTCCAAAGAATTGCTCACAAAAAAGAAAGGATTTTTAAGTCGATTTTATAAACCATTGATAATTAGATAATTAGTTATTTTTCGATTTTAGAGAAACTTGAGTCTTCTCTAGAAAAAGTGTAAAAAAATCACTCCTCTTTTCATGCTTTTTTTAGATGTGTAAAATAAGTGTAGAAAATAGATATTTATAAGGTATAAATCATTGAAATTATTAAATACAGGGGTGTTTATATGACGTGTAGTGTGTAATATATACACTCAAAAATTCACAAAAAATAGCTGTTTTTTGGATGGTTGCAATAATATTTGTACATTAGATGTCTAAAAGTTTTCCGTTATTTTCTAAAAAAATCTTTGGATATGAAGCCTAAAAAAATACAAATAGGAGCCAAAATTTCACCTTTGTATCATCATATACTTTCAGACCTTGCTGAGATTCATGAAATAAGTATCAGTGAGTCTATTCAGAAAGTTTTGGAAGAGGTCTATACTTCCAATTTTTTGATGAGTCAGAAAACAATGTTAGGGAAAAGGAAAAAAGAGGTGGAAAGTATTTTAGCCTCTAACCCCAATCATGAACTTTCCAAAAAGAAAATCGCATTTTATCAGGAGAAAATTTCCAATCTAGAGCTTTATATCAAAGAAATTCAGGGAAAAAAATAGTTGATAGATTAATAACTAACATTTGTATGCTTGTTGATATTTTAGGTTATAATGTAGGCTCAAAATGATTTTAATTTTGAGCCTATTGCTGAACTTTGAATAATTATTGTCTTACAAAACGTTGTACGGATGTTTCACCTTTACCATTTTGTATATGAATTAAGTAAATGCCTGAAGGAATTTTTGCAACATTTACATTTACTTTCTGAGAATTATTAAAGAGGGCTTTTTCCTTAATAACTCTTCCCTGTGTGTCTGTAATGTAGAAGCTTATTTTCTCCTGCTCTTCTGTAAATTCAATTGTAAGATTATCTTGAGCAGGGCTAGGATATACATTTACAATATTTGATTGTCTTTGAGGCTCAAAACCAGTATTATTAGGGGTACAAAAACCTCTCAAAGAAAATCTTTCTCCTCCTATTATAGAGCATGTTCCTGTAGAGACAATACAATTTTCTTGCTTTAAATCAACATCTACATTGATACATTTTCTTGTTAAAGGAATAAAGTAATGATTAATACCTATACTTTGTCCATTACTCAAATCAAAAGACATAGAAGCATTGGGTTCTAATATTTGGAATAATCCTCCACTCATATCTAAAATACCTGTTCCCTGTGCTCCACTATTTAACCAATTGTTATAGGCAACATTATCTATTTGGATGAATAACTGCCCAAAATCCCAAAAGTTAATGGGATATTCTTTATTTTCCATGACAGACATCCATGTCAATTTTGTTCTTGATGGTTTGCAGCCAATAAATTCAGGATTTATAACAGATACTCCTGTTGTTTTAGGAACACTATTCAATATACATCTGCCTTTTACTCCAACTCCACTTGAAAAACCACCTTTAGCATCTTTTTCAATTATCATAACATTCTGCCAGAAAATATTATTATTACAGGTAGCATTCAGATAAGTAGAAGTTGTCTCATTAGCTGGTTGAGCAGGTCTACAATTTGTTGCATCTTGCTCTATACGAGCTAACAAGCAAAAATGATGTCTGTCTATAGGCAAACCATTGAAAAAACAATTTACATAATCATTAGGGTTAGGGACAACCCAAGCAAAACGATATATTCTTGTTTGATTAGGCATATGGTTGATGTCATTATTAGTCACAATATTGCCATTTTCATCAACAACATTACCCAAAATTTCTCCTCCTAAAGGTATTCCACTACACTGATCAAGACCTATCCAACTATTGGACCAATACAGCCCTGTTGATGCAGCAGCCCAATATAATCTGAGTTTTCCAGTATCAGCATTGTTTCCTCTATTTCTTACTCTTACATATACATAATTAGTTGCTCCTGGTATGGGGGCTCTATCTGTATCATCGTTGTATGCAGATGCAGAAGGACTTAACCAAATATCTGGACTCTGCCAAGCTGGAGCACCATTATTACATGAAATAGATTCATCACCAGTATCAAAAGAAGTATCTTTTCCCCAAAGATCCCCAGTAGTACAAGGAGTTGTATTTATTAGAGTTGCTATGAAATTCCCTGAATTAGTAGAACAAGAGGAACCCGTATTTTGTATAGTGTAATTGTATGTCCCTACAGAAGAAATTGTATTATCAGTATAGATAAAAGGTACTGATGTAATATTAACAGGTATGCTTACAGATGCCCCACTCATATCTGTTCTAATTAATGTAACTCCAATAGGATTACTTGGAGAAGGCGTTGTTCCTATAATATTAACAGGTATATCAATAGAATTGCCTATAGTGGTGGTAATATTACCATTTAAAGTTGCTTGATAAGAAGGAAAAATAGAAAATATATTACTAAAAGAACTGGTTACTGCAGGATTTGCACCTATCACTCTAACCTGATAGGAACCTGAGGCAAGCATAGGAATTTGAAGTGTTGTATTATTGATGACTGTTGGTGAAATAGTATTTATTAAAATATTATTTTGATATATTTCTACAGTATAACTATTTGTTGATGAACAAGGTAATAGGTTTAAATTAAGCGTGATGAAACTTTCATTGTTGCAATAAATATTACGAGCACTTACTGAAAGCTGAGATTGAGGAGGTATGAAATTATAACAAAATATTCTTTGATTAGTAGTAAAAGCATTTATATCTTCTGCTACATATATAGTATTCCCATCTCTTGTTAACCCATTCAAACGTCCATTTGCTTGAACTAATATAGGCAAAGTATTTACTAAAGTTCCATCTTCACAAAATGTCCTAATACTATGGTTTGTTAACCCACCTGTTCCTACATGAATAAATCCATCATTAGTAACCGTAATTCCTGCGGTGTTATTGCCACCATTATTAGTAGGAAAAGTTCTTTCATTCGTCATGATGTTGTTATCAGTAATAGTAAAAATACTAACTGTATTATTACCAAAGTTTGTAGCATATAGTTGAATGGTATTTGCATCTACCCTTCTAAAAGCCATTGAGTGATAACGATTAGCAGTAAAAAAATTATTACTCCCATTAATATTTATTAGGGTTGGTGTTCCCCCATTAATATCATAGACTCTTATCTGACCTGTAACAATACCACCAATATTAGTAATAATATTTACAAATAATCTGCCTCTGTCATCTATCAATAAAGCATCTGACATTTCATTAACTCCAGAAGCTTGGAGACTTGCAATGGGAGTTCCTAAATTGTTATTGTATATTTGTATGTTGTTGTTAGCAGGATTTGCAAATCCTCTTTGATTTACATAAACTCTCCCACTTGTTGGATGAACAGCTACTCCAGTAGGAAAATCTAATGCATTGTTATTGGTAGCCAGAATAGTCCCTGTACCTGGAACTATTCTAAAAACTGTACCCATTGCTACTGTACTTGGATTAGACTCTGAAACATACAATGATCCATTGTGAAATGTAACAGATTGATAACGTCTAGTTGGTTGATTGATTGTTGTAGAACCACAAGAGGTCATATTCTGTCCCATAATATGATTTGCTATAAGCATCATTGTAGCAAATAGCCATTTTGTTTTGGAATGAAAAATACTCATAAGATAGTTTTGTTTTGAGTTTGACAATAATTTGAGTAAAAGTAATAGCCCTCAAAAGCAAATACAATCTGAAATGAGTAATTGGTAAGCATCATAGAGGAAAAAACAATAATGAATGAGTGAGCGTAATAAAACAATATGGGTAATCACTTTTTGAGTTGGTAATCTCAAAATTTTTGCAGTTTTATATTGACCAAGAAAAGAATATAAGAGTTTTAATGAATACTCTTAAAGGTAAAAAGTCAAAGTTCGAGTCTCCTCCACTCCAGTATCAAAAAACACAATACACTGATAATGAAACATTTAATTTTAAAATATCAGCATATTGTGTCTGGTTTAGTGTCAAAAATTTTAGAACTCTTTAAATGGCAAGAAGAATTACTATTTCATAGATTATTATCCAGATTTTGAATTCTAGAATACTATAAATTTTGATATCAAAGAATAGATTAGTCTTAATTGAAGCATTTATTTAATATAAAGTATTAAATATAAGTGTTATGTATATATATGCTCGAAAATTTCCCTAAATGTTTAGAAATACCATCTTTCATCCACGCTCCAATGGTGAAGTTTTTTACCGAAGTTTCAAGCACTAAAAGATAATTCAGTTTATCTGTTTTATCAATTAGTGCTTTTACTTTTGCCATTACAGTTTCTATAAAATCTTTAATTTCACCTACTGCTTTTGAAATCAACTATGTTTAATAGCAAATCCTATAAATGCTGTAGCATGGTGTTTTTATACTGTTACCAAAGCATCACGCATAGATTTTACTCTGTCGTGGTCTGCTACAAGCAAAGTGTGCTGTTCTTTAATCATGGTTTGTTGTTCAGCACTTAAATTTTCTGCATCGTTTTTCAATGCTTTTTCATAAGTGTCTTTTGCCATGTCTTCACCATATTCGCAAGAGTTGAGAATAGCTTTACGGTCTTTGCCTGTGAGTGCAGCTTTTACATCCATCCATACACGAAAGAATTTTCCTGATGTCGTTGTGCCTTCAGCAGATGTGCCACCTAGTTTGCTCACTTCAATTTTTAATTCTGTTTTGCATTTTAGGCTGGTAGCAGAGAACTGTGCAAATAAGGTTTTTAAATCTTGCTCTTCAGTTTCTTTCGTTGCTGTTTCATAACCTTCAATTCTATCGTTGTTGATAGTGATGAGTGTGTTTAACACTTCAATTGTTTTTTCTTTTTCCATTTTGTTTGATTATTTAATTTTTAATTTATTTTTTTTGTTCTATTGATTGATAAGCTGAATCCTCTGCTGAAATAAAATTTAGTAAGTCAGCATTTAGTTTTTCTTTTTCAGTGATAAATAATCCATGTGGAGCATTTTTATAGACAATGTATTTGGCATGTGGGATAAGAGCCGCTGTTTTGTCTCCTGATACATTTATTGGGACAATGTCATCAGCATCACCATGAATAATTAAAACTGGAATGTTTATTTTTGTCAAATCACTTCTAAAATCAGTTTCGGAAAAAGAACGCACACAATCAACTGTTGCTTTTGAAGAACTCATTAAGCATAACATCTGATTCCATTCCAATAATGGTTGGCTTACAGTTTGATTTTGCATTGTTAAACCGTAAAACTTCTTACCAAATTCAGCAATAAAAGCTGGACGGTCTGCCGAAATTTTCTCTATTGTATCATCAAATATTTCTTTTTCTGTTCCATCAGGATTGTCTTCTGTTTTTAGTCTGAATGGTGTTACAGAGCTAATAAAAGCAACTTTCTCAATTTTATCAGTGCCATATTTTCCAATATAGCTGGCAATTTCTCCACCACCCATTGAAAAGCCAACAAGTGTTACTTCTGATAAATTTAGTTGAGTAATTAATTCATTCAAATCATCAGCAAGTGTATTGTAATCGTAACTCTCCCAAGGTCTATCTGATTTGCCAAACCCTCTGCGGTCGTAAGCAATACAACGAAGGTCATGTTTTGGAAGTTCTGCTAACTGGTATTCCCACATTTCGTGGTTAAGAGGCCAACCATGAATAAATATTATGGGCTTACCTTTGCCATACTCCTGATAAAAAATGTTTACGGAGTTATTGGTAGTTGATGATTTTGATTTTATAAAACTCATGTTGGGTTTCTTTTTAAGTAGATTATTTTTAAATAGTTATTGCACCTTCTTTGTCTGTGATTAAATTTGTTCCTGTAACAACTGAGGCAACCATTTTTAGAAAATTAATCATTCTGTTGCCATCATTATCCCAATAATAAGCAGTGGTTGGTGTTACTTTGATGATAGAAATATTCGGGTCGTCTTTACCTTTTTTAAACCAAATTTTTGCAAGAGGTGTCCAGAGTTCTTCAATTATCATTTTGTCTAAAATTATTTCTGCTTCTCCATTTAAAACTAAATAGGTACTTTTTCCTGGATGCGAAAAAAAGAGTTGCACATCTTTATCTGTTGCAATGGCTTTGTTTTTATCGCTGCTCTTTTCACTGAAAAACAAAATGTTTCCTTTATCGCAAACTTTTATTGCATTCATAGGTCGGCATGTAGAGCCATCGTCTGTTTTTAAGTCGGTACAAAAAAGGCAAACCATTATATCATTTACCAGACTTTTTAGTTTGTCAATGGCTTCTTTGTTATTCAAATTTTCAGTGTTGCTCATTTTGCTTTTTATTTAATGATAATTACATTTTCTCACATTGTTTTTGACACAATAATGATTGGTTAAGATGTGTTCTTAGTGCTGGAAGTATTGCGGTTGCCAATGCTCAGATGTCAGGTCTGTGCAATTTGTAAATGCTTTTTCAAAAAAGTTCAATAGCTTTTCTATGTCTGTTCACATGCTACTATATTCTTTTCCAAAATCGTTGACTGATTTTTCGTTTAGCTTTTTGTAAGCATCTTTTCCGTTTTCGGTTTGCGATGTTGGAAGTGATATATTTTTTGTTCTGCTAGTGTCCTAAACTAACTTCTTTCATGTTAATTTCCGTAGCGTTGACAAAAAACTATGCATCTTTTTCATTTTCGCTTTTATCAAGTTTTGCTTCATTGTATTCTTATACAGCATCTTTTGTATTTTTGGGGTATTGTTCATACATGATGATGTGCTAATGATTACAGTTATAAGTATAAATGATTATACACTTTAAGTTTATTATTCCTCATTTGATTTAGTATATTTTGTATGATACAAAAGTGCGACTATTTGTTAACGTGTCTGTTACACAATATTTCAAAAGAATTACAAGATTTACACTTTTGGGATAAGGAAAAGTATTGGTCATTGCCTTAGTATAATAGAATCATAGAACACAAAAAAGTAGTGATGAAATGGACAGTCCCAAAAAAGTTAGACACTAATTGGGGGCATTTTCTGAAAAAACGAAACAAATTTTAAATTCAAACTATCTTGCGTAAAATGGATATTATCAAAAGCAGGTTCACTGAAAAAAAGGTAGTATATTCCAATTTTCGCTTGTGGATAGGTTTTTACAAACAATGGAGAGGTCTAAAGGCTAGAAAAAATCGTCATGATAATAAAGCCTTTAAATTGAAAGTATTATCAGTAATGGAGTAAGAAAGTCTATCTTTGCGTTCAGCCTATATATAAAGTTTGATATTTGTAGTGAATCATTGATTATCAAGTGGCGAAAAGCCTATGGATCAAAAGGTATAGAAGGCTTATTACCTAAACGTAAAGAAAAAAGATGTCATTGCTGATAAAAAGAAAAATAAAAAAGTCAGAAAATTCTCTAAATATGGGTTTTTGAAAAAATATTTTTTTAAGCTTATTGACTTTCGTTCTTACTAGTGTTTAGAAAATCGAATAATTTTATATACCTGAACTAATACCAACGGAATCAGTCCAGCTAAAATGGATACCAGCCAAACTCTAGCAGAAAGAACTTCCAAACCTAACACTAAACGCATTTGAGGTATAGCATAAACTAACACCATAAAAGTGGTGCACATTAAAAGGGCTATCCATACAAATTTGTTTTTAGTTATGTCATTCACAAAAAAACTTGTATGTGCTGATGACATATTGAAAACATGAAAAAGTTGTGCAAATGCAAGTGTGATAAAAGCCACGTTGTTTGCAATTTTGGCATCATTAGAAATTACCTGTTTGCAATAAACGATAGCTATAATTACACCAATGGTTATGGTAGTAGCATAGAGAGAAATCGTAATCCAATTTTTATTTGATACAATTAGATTTTTTGGATCTCTTGGTGGTCTGTCCATTACGGTTTTATCGCCTTTGCCTAAGCCAAGAGCCAATGCTGGAAATATGTCCGTTACCATGTTTAAAAACAAGATTTGTAATGGAAGTAAAACAGAAGCAGGGGCAAGAAAACCCAAAGTGGTCACAATGAATATTTCACTTAAATTGCAGGAAACGAGGTATATCACGAATTTTTGTATATTCTGAAATATCTCCCTTCCATGAGCTACTGCTTGTGCAATGGATGTAAACGAATCATCCTTTAACACAATACTTGCAGTCTCTTTGGCTACTTGAGTACCTCTCATTCCCATAGTAATACCAATATCTGCTTTTTTAAGTGCAGGTGCATCATTTACACCATCACCAGTCATAGCTACAATATTGCCAGCTTTTTGATAAATATCTACAATTTCTAATTTTTGTTTAGGAGTGGTACGAGCAAATACTGCTGTTGAAAGTATTTTTTTATTCCATTCATCCGAAAGTGACTCCATAGCAGGCATTTCGATTCCTGTAATTGCATTTTGTTCCCCTTCATCTACCAATCCTACTTTTTTAGCAATATTAAGAGCGGTTAGAGGATGGTCGCCCGTAATCATTACAATTTTGATACCAGCCTTTCTGCAAGTAAGCATAGCATCTTTAATATCTAATCGAGGTGGATCTAAGAAACCAATCATAGCTACATAGATTAATGAATTCAAATAATCGTCTTTGTTAATTTCAGCTTCTTCACGAAAGGCAAATGCCAATACGCGAAGACCATCCATGGCCATTTTTTCTGAATCTGATACTATTTTTTTTCTCTCTTCATCACTAAGTTCTTTAATGGTTGTTCCTGTTTGCAACTTGTTGCATTTTTCCAATAATTGCTCCACTGAGCCTTTGGCTGCTACAAAATTACCACTTGGGCTTTTGTGGAAGGTAGCCATTATTTTGGTATCTGAACTAAAAGGCACCTCGCCAATCCTTTCATATTGTAGTTTTAGTTCTTCGGAAGATGCACCTGATGCATTTGTCAGGTGAACCAATGCAATTTCTATTGGGTCACCTATCAATGCTGTTGTGTCATTGCCACTTTTTAGGGAAGCATTGTTGCATAAAGCACCAATTAATCTCAATTTTTGAAATGCCACTTCGCTTTTTTCAATATTTCCTTTCTCAAAATTCAGGGCATTATCTTTGATATTAGCTTTTACTGTTTCTTCAGGAAACGAAAGCGTATCCACATATATTTTGTTCTCTGTTAAGGTACCAGTTTTATCAGTCAAAATCACATTGGTACTGCCTAATGTTTCTACTGCCGATAATTTTTTAACAATAGCATTTCGTTTGGCCATCAAAAGCATCCCATAAGACAACGCCACAGTAGCCACAATGGGAAGTCCTTCTGGGAAAGCAGCTACTGCTAAAGCAATTGAGGTTTCTAAAATTAATAGCAAGTCTTTGCCTTGAATAAATCCAGTAATGGCAAAAATGGTTGTCATACTCAAGGTTATCCATATCAGTTTTTTACTTAGAACTCGGATTTTTTTATCAAGTGGTGTTTCTTTTTCTTCTGAATTTTCTACTAATGATGTGATTGTACCCAATTGCGTATGTTGAGCAATGCCAGTAATGACTGCTTTTCCGTTGCCATTTATCACCGAAGTGCCTTTAAAAATCATGTTGAATTGATCTCCAAGAGCAGTGTCTTTTGGGAGTTTTTCTGTATTCTTTTCTGAAGGAAGTGATTCTCCTGTAAGGGAAGATTCATCGCATTGCAACTGATTGGATTCTATCAGATGTGCATCTCCTGAAATCACGTCCCCAGCTTCCAAAAATATAATATCTCCAGGAACAATCTTTTCAGAGGGTATCTCCTGAATTTTTCCATTGCGAATCGCTTTTGAAAGTACCACATCCATTTCTTTTAGAGCATTCATCGAATTGCGTGCTTGCAACTCCATTAGAAAACCAATAAGTGCATTTATAAAAATGACCACCAAAATGGCAATGGCTTCGATGACATTTTGAAAGTAAAATGTTACTACCACTGCAAAGAACAACAAATAAACGATAGGGCTTCTGAATTGTAGAAGCATCATCATAAAAATGCTTTTTTGTTTTTGAGTATGATAAATATTAGATCCGAACTCTGCAGTTCGTTTTTGTGCTTCAGTTTGGTTTAGCCCCGCTATAGGGTCTGTTTGAAATGCAAGCAAAATTTCTTCTACTGAAAAGGCATGAGGATCTGCTATCGGGTATTTGATTTTCATTTGTGGAGTTTTGGTTATTGAAATGTCATTTTAGTTAATTATTGTTTGGGTTTTAGAGTATACTTGCCTATACCATAAATTGTACAATTTCTTGAAGTAAAGTTTTTGAGCTTGAAAGAGCCTCAGCTTACATAATTTTTTTAGAGAAATGTTGTGTCAACCTAATTTATATTGAAATAGGTGTGCTTTTTAATTCATCTATATTTTTCATTATAGGAGTATAGAGCAGTATATTAATTCCAAGAATGATGAAAATGACACCATGACCTATATAAATCATTTCTTGGTTTGTATTGGCATAAGATGTAACAACTACTGTGCCTATACCTGTAAATAATGCTATCATGACTCTTACAAGTACTATTTTGTAAATGATATTTTGACCTAAGTTAAATATCCAATTACAAAATAGTATTTCTGAAAAAGCATAAAAAATGAATAAAAATGTGGTATAATAGTTTAATGTTTCAAAAGTTTGACAAAAAAACAAGATAGCAATTGAATAACTTATCATTGCTATGGCATGCATTTCATGATATGCAAATTGAACAAGCTTTTTTCTACGTGAGAGAGCTGTAACAAAAGCAAAAACAGCCCCAATGGCTAAAATAATTCCTAATGTTAATTTTAAAGACATGAGTAAACTATTTCTTAAAAATATCATCAATAATCCTGCAGAAATAATCATGAAACCATATATGAATAATGGAGCGTATTTTTTCATAGTAGTATGATATGAGATTGTGAATACATTTTTACAACATATAAAGTTACATTTTATAGCCTTCTAAAGCCTTACGCAATTTTTAAAAAAAGTTATATAATTCATTTATCATAAAGGCTTGATATAATAATTTTTGATACTATTGAAGTTTAAAGGGTCATTATTATGTGAGATGTGAACGTAAATAATATCCAAGCCATTTTTTCATGCTTCTCCATTAAACTTGTTCCTAAATCATGAAATTCTTCTGTAAAACGTTTAATATTCTTACTTAAATAAATAATAATACTTTCATGGTTTGTTAGCAAAGCTTTTATAAAGCCTTCACTACTATTAATTTATTTGTTTTGTTCTGTTAAATATGTTAAAGCTAAAAATGATTTTAAAGTTGCTGGGGCATAATGTCCTATTGAACGAATACGTTCAGCAACTTTATCAATAAAGCCATCTAATTCTTGGAATTGTATTTCAAAAAGTTTGTGTTTATCGTAGAAATCGGTCCCTTCAATATTTCAATGAGCATTTTTAGTTTTCATCTGCTAAAATTTTTGATAACTCTTGGGCAACAATTTGGTGATTGGTGTTGGTTATACATATTTCAGTTTTCATGATTTTATGTGATTCATTGTTTCTAATTCCAACTTCCTACTGATACAATAATCTCATTCCTTCTGTTAAATAACTGATAGGGTCGATTATAACTTAAAAAACGAAAATTACCATAATAACTATAACCTTGCTTTTGTAGGATGTTTTTGAAGATTTTAATTTTCTGTCTAATTTTTTCATCAGAGGCAAAACCCGCAAATCTGATGGCTGCCACATGTTCTCCAGCAGTTACTTTGATGACAATGTTTGTATCATTGGGTGTAGGTATATCTTCTTTAGTATATTTAGTAGGCATTATAAAACTCATGGTTGATGTTGATTCTCCTATATCCATATAAATAGGAGCATTCATAGCTATGTGTACATTTTCTTTATTTGCTCCAGATATATAATTGGCAAGTTTGCTAAAGCCTATACTGCCTAAATCTTTATAAGATTTTGTGGAAGAGCTAATTACTGCTGTAGTTATTAATGGATAATATCGTATTTCAAACGTTTCTTTAGATTTAACTAAATTGTAACTTTCAGATGGATTGGTAATAATGATGAGGTAAATTTGAAAAATAACGAATATACCAATCAATACTCCTGCTCCAATTAAAACTGTTTTCATTGCTTTATTTTTAAATTTGTTTAGTTTTCTTTAATTTATTTATATCAAAACCTTTTTCTTTTAGTTGAGAAAGAATTTCCTGATAAACTTCTTCATTAATTGTAGAGGTTCTTGAAAGTATCCATAAGCTTTTTTTGTTGGGGTGACTGACTACTGCATAACTATAGTCTTGAGCTAAATCAATAATCCAATATTTTGTTCTAAAGGGCCAAAGGAACTGAACTTTCAATTTTGCATTACCTGAGTTCTTCTTGCTAAAAGCTTTTCCTTTGATATAGAATAATTTTTTATTTTTTGTACACCTGTTCTCTACTAGCATATATCCTTTGCTAGTAATTGTATAGTTTGCTGTTGTATATTCACAGTTCTTTTGAAATCTTTTTGGAAAAGATGCTATTTCGTACCAAGTTCCTGCATATAGATTTAAGTTTACACTATATACTGGTTGTAGTTCCTGGGCATTGACATTTGTTGTAATAAATAACAATAGAATGAATATTTTAACTGATATTATAATTTTATTTTTCATAATTTAAATAGGTTAAATAGTTTTGAGTTTTTTGAAAAAATAAGAGGTTTTAATTTACATACAATCAAATAGATAAAATTAGCGGATACTTGATTATTCATCTGCTATCAAGCAAATAGAATCAATAGATAGGTCATTGTTTATATGTCGTATGTCAGGTGTATTCCAAGCAATGCGTTCTGCTTCTTCTTTTTGATACCATGAATTCACAGTTCCTGTAAGTACTACTGTTGTACCTGATACCTTTACATAAATACTAGTATCGTCAATGGACCAACTTAGATTTAGAGCGTTCTCAACATCTTTTTGTTCAATATTATCATGGATTTCAGGTTTGATTTGGATGTTGTTGAATACCCCCCTAATACCTTTAAGATAGTTAAGTGCATTTTTAGCAGCTTCTTTTTGGTAGTTCCAAGGCAATTCTCCCTCTAGTGTAATCCAGCCATCTTCCACTTTGATAACTATTTTTTCATCAGGTACAGACCAGTTAGTTTTTAAAGCATTCAAAGCTTGACCTGCAATTTCAAGATTGGTTTTGATCCAAGAATCAGGTAATTTTACTTGGATTTTCTGCACCACAGCCCTTACCCCATTAACTCTCTTTGCTGCATTCTCTGCTTCTATTTTTTTAGCATAACTATCAACTACTCCTAATAATGATACAATGCTATCTTCAACTGTAACTTCAATCTCTGATGAACTTAAGAGAGGCTCCCATTTAATAGCATTGGTTACTCTTCTTTGTAATTCCTCGTTATTTTTCATGGTTGATACATTAAATATTGTAAATAGATTTCTACAATATCACAAAGGTAGATTGTTTGACTGTGATAAGTATTACACTATTCTCAACAATAATTATATAATTCATTTGTTTTCAGCAATTAGAGAAGGATTTTATAGGAAATGAGAAATTGAACTAAAGGTATGACTTATAAAACATTTAAATTTATTTATGTAATACATGAGAAATGAAATACTCCCAAATTGCAGTGTCAGAAATTTTTTAATATTTTTCATACAAATACTTCATTTTCATATTTCTATGAGTAAAATCAATAATAATACTGATATCGAAAAATCCAAAGCACATATTATCATTGAGCTAATTGAGTATTTACCCAAAACTGTAGTGAGTAGAACGATTATTAAAAAAACAACAGGAAATATTGCTATAGTCTCTTTCGATGTGGGTGAGGAAATGGAAGAAAAAATCTCACCCTTTGACACCTATATTCAAATTATTGATGGAGTAGCCTCTATTACCATTCAGGACAAAAATTATACACTTACTTTAGGCGAAGGAATTATTATTCTAGCTCATGCAAAACATCAGTTTAATGCTGAGGAGCAGTTCAAAATGATTGCTACCACCATTAAAAGTGGTTATGAAGATTAAGGACTTATTTGAAAACTCATACATTTATAAAATTGAAACACTATTGAATAAAACTTATTTTATTCCTTGATAATAAGGCTATTTCTGTGAAAAAGTCAAGTATTATAGTTCAAGCGTTTTATTTTTTAGCTTCATGAAATTACATGTAAAATATATGGTAAGCCTCCGTTGCAAGATGGTTGTAAAATCCGAACTTGAAAAATTAGGACTCCAATTCATTTCAGTTGATTTAGGAGTAGCAGAAATATTTGAGGATATATCTTTTGATCAGCGAGAGCAATTCAAAGTAAATCTACTCAAATATGGTTTAGAGTTGTTGGAAGACAAAAAAAGTATTCTAATTGAAAAAATCAAAAATGTAATTATTGAAATGATTCACTATTTGGATGAAATTCCGAAGATGAATTACTCTGAGTACATCAGTGAAAAATTAGATTATGATTATGTTTATCTTGCTAACATTTTTTCGGAGGTGAAAGGCATCACCATACAACAGTACATTATTATACATAAGATTGAAAAGGTCAAAGAACTTCTTTTGTATGATGAACTCAATCTAACAGAAATTTCCTATAAAATGCATTATAGCAGTGTTGCCCATCTGTCTAATCAATTCAAAAAAGTAACAGGATTATCTCCCTCTTACTACAAAAAACTCAAAAAGAAAAGAAATAAAAACCTTGAAAATGTTTAGTAATAAGTAAGACAGCATTTTTAGTGCTGTCTTGTGGTTTATTCATGATGAGTTCTTATTTTGCTTCTGTTTGCATCTTGGTAAGGATACTTATCACATCTTCTCTTTTTTTACCAAGCCTTGTTTCTATTCGTTTTAACAACTCTTCGTCTTTTGTTGCCTCAAACTTTAAGTCAGTTTCTGTCAGTTGTGGAAATTTTTTCTGAAGCTCTTTTGATAATACTTCCCAGTTTCCTGTAATTTTGAAATCTTTGTTTGTTTTACTTGATAGAGCCATGATTTCTAAAAATTTAAAATGTGAAATTATTATTTACAAACCTATACTTCTTTTTGGAATAAGTTCTTACATCTATTCTTGATAAACTTATGTATATCATACTTACAAGTATTCTTACCATTATATATTCTTAGAAATACAAAAAACAGTATTTTTTAATACTGTTTTTACTCTAACATCAAATAGAGAGTATGAGACCTCTCTATTTTACTAAAGATTTTTATTTAGTTTTGACTTGGGAATTTTTGATTATGAACTTGTTTAACATTTAATGAATCTAGAAAAAATAACAATCATAGCTAA
Source organism: bacterium 336/3 (assembly GCA_001281695.1). Classification (NCBI taxonomy): domain Bacteria; kingdom Pseudomonadati; species bacterium 336/3. The sequence goes on from LJIE01000003.1 coordinate 80,869, forward strand.
AATATTAAAACAGAACCAATGTTTAGCAAGGTATTCATATCTAATCAAAAGAGCTTTGAAAGCATCCATCCAAGCAAAAGTTCTTTCAATAACAAATCTTCTTTGATATAGCACTTCATCAAAATGATGACAAAGTTGATTATTTTGTGTATTTCTTTTATTAAAATCAATATTAGTTTCTATTTGATACTTTTCACAAGTTTTTCTACAAATATCATTATCAAATCCAGCATCAGCATTCAAGAACAAACCTTCTATGGAAATATCAGCTTTTTCAAGCCAAACTATCAGTTGTTTAAAATGTTGTGAGAAATGAAACATGTCATGATGATTTCCACTAACAGGTTCTGAAATAGCTATTAATATCCCCTGATTATCACATAAATATACTAAATTAGTACTTGCTTTGGAATGTTTATGATTAAATCCCACTGCTTGTCCACCTCTGTTGGCTCTTGTTTTTGAACCATCTATCTGAATACTAGACATATCCAAATACTTTTTATAGTGCTTCAACAAATAAACCCACAATTTTTCCCATGAACCATCCTCACACCAGCGTTTGAAATGATAAAATACACTTTGATAACTATATTTTTCTTCAAAAAAACGTTCTGTAGGAAGTTCTCTCCACTGACAACCTGTTTTTAGTCTATATAAAATTGCTGAAAGAATACCAACCCTTTTTTTCTCTGAAATACTTAGTCCTCGTCTTCCAACACTTAAATGAGGTAATATTAGCTTTTTTATTCTATCTTTGCTCAAGATGCTCATAAAGTAATTTTGTTTGTTTGCACTACAATAGTATACTTTTTTGAGCATCTTTGTTTATAGTATTATAACCTTAGACAACTTCTATATTAATTTATAATAATAGTTTTAATTTTTATTTGTAAACTTTTTTCAGGACAAGTCCGAACCCCAAACTTTTTTAGGAGCACGAAACCCCGCCTATTGCAAATGTGCTGTTATGGGTAGTGGTTCTTTTAGGTCGAAGGTCTGTCTTGTCAAATTGCACTGTCACTGTGCAATGGCCTGCAAGCTCTTTTAATTTTTTCTGGGATTACTTTTGTGCGATGAGAAAAAATAAAATGTGCTTGCAAATGAATTGGTTTGATTTTAATTTGGAAATACGAATGATATTAAATTCAAACAGGCTCTTCATTGGTTTACCCAAGAAAGAACCTGCTAAAATTAAGAAGTTGAAAGTTATCTTTGAGAAGATATTTCTGTTTCTTCTTCCTATGCTACTGCGTGAACATTGATTAGTCACACTGAAACTACTTTTAATTTTTTGTTAGCTCCTGTTTTAGCACGTAAATGTCTTTTAACTCATCTTCAAATAAATTCATAGGTTGTGAATGATGCATTAAGTTATTGAAATTTCCTCTCTGAGTAGCTTTAAACTGTTTTTACTTTTGGAGTTGTTTACTTTCGAACCACTTCCAAATTTTGATTTTAAAGTTTAGCTACATTGTCCAAGCAGCACCCAGATTATTACAAAAACTACAATAGTGCCTAAACAACCACCACCTAATTTTTTTGCTCCGTAACCTGCAATTAGTCCTTTAAAAATATTGTTCATAGAAATTTGATTTATGCTTCTTCTTCTGCAGCTTTAACATTAATTGCACTCACTGCAACTTCACTTAATTTTTCGTCAGCCGCTTTTTCTTCGTCAAGCGTTGCTTGCAGTAAATCTACTGCATCATTCAAACCAAGCGTTTCGGCAAACTGGCGAAGTGTTCCGTAAGATGCAATTTCGTAATGCTCCACTTTTTGTCCTGCCGAAATAATTCCTGCATCACGCATTGCACCCTCCTCACAATCTTGCATAATTTCTTCTGCCTCTTTCATTAAACCTTCCATTGCCTGACATTTTTTTGCTACGGCTTTTTTCCCTATTGATTCAAATACTTGTTCAACACGACTAACTTGTTCTTCAGTTTCTCCAAGATGTGCTGTAAGTGCATCAATCAATTCCTGTGACGTTGCGTTCTTAATCATTTTAGGAATTGCTTTTGTCAATGCTTTTTCCGCCCAATAAATGTCCTTCAACTCATCTTCAAACAATTTCATAAGTTGTGAAGATTGCATTCCATTATTGGAATTTTCTTTTGGAGTTCCGTTAGAACTGCTTTTACTTTTGGTGCTGCTTTTGTTGGAGCCACTAGCTGTTTTTGAATTATCCATTTTCTTTTGATTTTAATTGTTTGAGAATTATTTATTACCGTTTTTACTTTTACTGTTTGTTTTATGCTATTCATTTCTGCTTCTAAACCATCCTCATAAACACTCCAACTCATTATACCATTTTCAGGTAGAGTGGCTTCATCCACTTCCGCTTTGCCTTCTGCACTCAATGACTTATTATTTTTTTGAACGGATTTATCTGTGCCTTCTGCTTTTTCACTTTGCGAGCCATTTGTTTCAATAATATGTTCCATTGTATCTTCAATGAATTGCCATTCTTCGCTTAATAATGGGCTTTTGCCTTCGTTCCAACCGCCTTTAAAATCTTTGCCTTTTGACATGTTGAAATATTTGTTGCTAAACTTTGGGTCGCTTTGCAAAATGCCTAGTGGAAAGTTTGGCTGATTACTGTCTAATGCCACTTGAAATATTTGGAAGTGTGCAACTTCTCTTATCATTAAATAGCGTAATGATTCTTTTACTAAAACATCATCAGTAAATTTCATCAGGTTTTCGTAAACCATTTTACCACTGGTCTCTGCACCAATATTTAAACGAAGGTCACCGTTAAATCCCCCATTCCCATTATGTATGTTGCACTCCACAAATTACCAACGCTATTAGTGTAGGTGTGCCACCACTCACTATAAAGAAGTGTGGGTTAATCATAGCTTCATGTATGTAATTTTCCTTTGTGGATTTCCCGTCTAACATTTTTGTTAGGTCAGATTCATCTGCTGCATTTTTTAATTCGCTATTTACACCAACAATTTCAAGATGACTGAATTCTTCGGTTGCAATATCCATCAGCATATCATATTTGTCAGGGTATGCTTTTCGGCAACCAAAAGCCTGAACAAAATATTGCATGGCTGCTTTTAATTCTCCATTTGGTCCACCAAATTGTTCTAGAAGAAGTTTGGCAAAACGAACATCGGGTTTAGAAACTTATGCGTTGAATTGTAATTCTTTTACATGATGGAACATTATTTTAGATTTTATTATTATAATACAAAGATGAATAGAAAATTTACCAGTAGTATTACAGAATTATAGGAACTAATTATATCTTTCCCACTTCCACTTTGTATTTATTGTGGGTGGTTAGGAAAGTCCTGTGCCTTACAATTTAATAGAGAGAAGTAATAATTACTATGGGAAATTGTTTGTACGAAATGGGAAAAGAAAAGGGAAATTATGGTTCAAAAGCTCAAACGAAGGAGTAGTGTGTTTGGGCAAAATAAAATGTGAAGCAACTTGGGTTAGTGGGTGGCGTTGCTTCTCTTTTTATTTGGCGAAGCGTTGGCAATTTGTCGTCTGTTGTCAGCACGAATGTTGATGTTTAGTGCTTGGAGATGTGACGAATTTTTAGCACAAATGTTTCATAGAAGCACTTCAGCCATATTGCCAAGCCGATGTGCTTGTTGCACAACTCAAATATAATAGAAAAAAACAAATTTTATAAAAACATGTAAATACTTGTATAAATATTTGATATTCATTATATTCACTTATGCAAGGACATCAAGAATTACACCCTAAGAAGTTTTATCAAGTATCCTTGGAGTCATTAGTTCCTCCAGAGAACTTTTATAGAAAACTATCTGCTCATATTGATTGGCAATTTCTCTATGCTTCAACAGCACATTATTAAGGTAGAGTTAGGCGTAGTTATTTATTATTTCTACTTTCTATTTTCAAACATTGGCAACTCAATCGTAAATATTGTTCCTTTGTCTTTACCTTTACTTTTTACTTTTACGTTTCCTCCGTGACTTTCTGCAATTTCTTTGGCTATCCATAAACCAAGTCCTGTAGACACTTCATTACCTGTTGGTATGGCACTTAACTTACTAAACCGCTTAAAAGCATTATTCATATCCTCAATCGTCATTCCTTGACCTTTATCTTTTACTTCTAAAATCACCTTTTCTCCCTTTTTCTCTAAAATTACAGTAATGTTTTTGCCTCTTGGCGAATATTTGATAGCATTACTTAAAAAATTATCTATCAATTCTAATAACCTTGTTTTATCTCCATTAACATGTATATTCGCTTCTACTGAACTTTCTATTTTCTGCTGTTTTTTTGATGCTAATACCTTATTAGTTGATACTACCCTGTTAGTAAGTTCAGAAAAATCAAAAGGCTCAAATCTATAAATTATATCTACTGACAAATTTTTAGCATACGTTAAAAAACTATCTACTGCCTGCATGCTTTTATCTGCTGCACATTTTATCATATCCCACACTTGTTCTATCTCATCAGGATTTCCTTTTTGCTCTTTTATTATATCTACTAAAGTTGGTATGTTGCAAACTGCATTACGGACATCGTGAGTTATCATATAAGCCATTTTATTTTGTGAATTTATTACCAAACGAGCCATTAGACGCAATTCTAACTGCTCAATCACAACATGGGCTAAATCTTCTAATATCTGTTGTTCTGTAATATTTAGGATTCTTGGCTTTTTGTCAAGAACGCAAAGCGTCCCCAAGTTGAAACCGTCAGAGGTTGTTAAAGGGACTGCTGCATAAAATCTTAATCCAAATTCACTTGTTACTAATGAATTTCGAAGTGTTCTGGGGTCTTTTAGAGCATTTTCTACCATATAAAAATCCTTAGAAAAAATCGCTGATGCACATAGTCCTTCTTCTCTTGGTATTTGCTTAACATTCAAGCCAAATGCTGACTTAAACCAAATTCTGTCAATATCTACTAAAGATACAATAGCAATTGGTACTTTTAATAACTTTGCTGCTAATTTTACTATACGGTCGTATATTCCATCTGGTGGAGTATCCAAGATGTCATACTTCCTTAGTGTTTCTATTCTTTTTATCTCTCTTTTTGTTGTCATTGTTTTTTTAATTACGCCTGACGATTTGGGCTTGGCGAAGTGAGGGAATTATCAGTACAATTTTTTTATCAATCTGAGCGATAAATATGATTTGATTTGACATAATATCATTCCAACGCTGTTTATCGTTAACACTTGTAGTCCAAATTTTTATTTTTTGTTCATTATAATCAGCAATACAAACAGACTTTATGGTTTCAACGAATATATTTTTTATTTCTGACAAATTTTTTAGTTGCCCTCGTTTTATAGTAATATTATCTTGTTTAAATTTCTCCATTAGTTTCGTTGTATTTCTAATTTTTATAGATTTTCAAATTCTTTCGCATATTTCACAAGTCCACTTACGTTTTTTAGCCCATCTTTTACTAACTCAATTGCCATAAAGTGAGTAGTTGGAACATCATAAGGGGATATGATATTCCATTTATTAGCAGGAACAAAATCAAATTTAGGATAGTAATGTTTGTGTCCTAAAACAATAACTGAATTGTATTTTAATTCTTTTGCTTTTTCAAGCCCCTTTTAATTAGTTGTCCTCCAATTCTATACGCTGAAATTCTGGTCGTATTGCCATTGGTGCAAGTGCCAAACTTTCAGTTTCGGTTTCTTGAACAATTTTAATTTTTGTAAACAAAATGTGTCCAACAATTTTGTTGTAGTTGTTGATTGCTACTATTGAAAGTTCAGGAATAAAAGCGTCTTGATTATTTCTTAAAGCGTTTACTAATCTTGCTTCATTGTCTTGCCTAAAAGCAACTTGATTAATTTCAAATACTTCTTTGAAATCGTCTTGCGTTTCTTGTCTTATAAAAATTCGTTTATCCATTATTCACAATATCGTTTATTAGTGGTTTGTCGAATTTCCTGTCATAGAATTGTAACAATAACATGTAATCCTGTTCCTATCAAAAATCCAATTATTGAAAAACCTGTTAGTTTTCGTTGAATTAATTGAGTTGTCATTCCGAAATGGTTTTCTTTTTTAAAGGTTAATTTGTTTTCACCAAATTCTCCCTTGCAAGAATTACTTCTTTATTATCTAAACCGTTTATGTCGAACTAATTATCAGGCATCGTTGCAGATAGCTATAATTGACTAAGATTTGTTATTGCAGTTCTTAAAAGTAGAGTATTTTAGTCATCTTTTTCGTTTTCTGAATTCTGTGTTGGAACTGTCACCATTTGAAATTTCGGTATGTCTGATTTGACTACCTAAATAGCCTGTTCTTTCTGCTAATCCAAAACTGATTAGTGATAAAAATAAAATAATAAAGGCTGTTGCTCTTGTGAACGGTGAATTTCTCCAAGTCAAGAATAAACCTAAAACAGAAGCAAGTCCTAAAATAATTAACGATATTAATGCAAATATTGCAAAGTTTCTGTGTATCTTAATGGTTGTTTCAACAACGCCTTGGATATTTTCTACTGTTTCTTGTGCACCTTCACCTGTCAGATAAGCAATTACAGCAATAATTGAATCCAATACAAAAATATAGTAAGCAGCTATAATGGTCTGATTACTTTTTATCCCAATACCATGTAAAAGCACAAGTGCCCCTAAAATTGAGCCAATAATCGGAAGATATGTAATGAGTAAATGAATATGTGTTTGGTTCATTTTAATTTATTTTAGTCAAAGATTGTAACTATATTTTGATAGAAATCATATTAAGCAATGAGTTATTTAAATACGATAATTTTTTTTCTTTCTGTTAATGAAAAGTCGTAATGATTAGGAGGTTTTCGTGGCAAAAGGGAAAAAAACGGCGGTTTAAAAAAAGCCTGTTTTGAGCTATTTAAAGCTGTTAATTAAATGAATGTAAAAATGTATTTTATATTTCTCACTTTTATGAATTAAATATGTGATTTTAACCTTGTACTTTTCCTAATAGTTCAACCTCTTTCAACCATTGCTTTCTCTTTTTCTCATCAGATGATTTTATTGGAGCAAACATATTAATTTTAACAGGCTTAATTCCACTAAATTCTAAAATTCCTATCTTCATTGAATTATGTCCAGGTCTTTTATTTATTAGCCAATAATACCAACAAGGTGTATCCATTGTAACAAGAAGCTGGGCTGTTTTTCCTGTTAATAATTTATCCCATAATGGTCCTCTCTCATGATATTTAAATGCAAAATTTGGAAGAAATATTCTGTCAATAAATCCCTTAAGCAAAGCAGGATAGGTGCTCCACCAATTGGGATAAACAAATACCAAATGATTGGCTTCTAAAATATCTTTTTGTGCTTGTAACAAATCGGGTTCTAACTCTGATATTTTTCTATACCCAGAAGTCAAAATGGGATTGAATGTTAGATCAATTAAGTTAGTGACTTTGCAAGTTGTGCCAGATATTAATGCACCATTTCTATAGCTTTCTGCTAAAGCAAAGCAAAAACTTTCTTTATCTGGATGTCCGTTGATGATGAGTATTTTTTTCACTATATTAACTTTTAGCAAAGTTAATATAGCACTAAGTCTAATTTGTTATACAATTAAGTGTTTGATTTACATTATTCTCACTTTGTCCTCAGGCAGAATGTCATTGTGCGGATAGGCAAAATTAAATGTAGCGTTTTTGTGTCAGCTTATGGTTTAGCAAAACACAGGTATAAGTAGAAGTTTGTTATATGAAACCAACCTCCTCTTATCTATACCCAACAAACAACTTACCAAAAGAATATCTTTAGTGAAGAGTAACGCCAATACTTTGAAAAAGTGAAATTATGAAAATGAAGCTTTTTTCAAACCAGCAGGGAATTATTTCCCTTTAGAGCATGCAGATTTCTACCCAGAGAATGTTAACCCCAACAACTTGATAACAATTTATCTGCTAGTCAGCGGGTGTTTAATTGAAGGTATGTCTGTTGAAATTACTAAAGATCGTTCGCTCTAAATATTACAAATAATAATTCCTTCAGTAATGTATTTGCAAATTGAAAAATGCAAATCTTTCATTCTTATTTTATTTAAATTCATCTATTTTACCATTAATAGAAATAAACTGCACTTTATGATTATGAAAGGTGGTAATAATAAAAGAATATAAGTGTTTCATAAAAAAACAAGTGTGATTGATAAATTCTAAGAGTATAAACAAATTATTTTAAAATAGTTTTGAGCTCATTTTTAACTCAACATTAAATTGTATGAAACAAATTTTGACACTAACACTATGGCTATTTTTATTGACAGGGTTTACTAAAACTCTACAAGCACAAAATGTAAATTTACAACAAAAGCAATGGTTTTTAAATGAATCAACTGTTGATTTTTCAACACCAAATGCTCCAACTATAAGTTCTCTTCCTCAGGCTTACCCCATCCAAACAGGGACAGGTTATGGCTATTTTGCTGAAACGTCTAATGGTTATAGATTCAATAGTCAAGTATATTTTTATACTGCCTATAATCAACCTCTTAATCAATTAGATGTAATTCACGTTTCAAATGGAACACCAGCTTTGATTGGTAGTATACCACTTACTGATCCTGATCCTTATTATTCTGTTCGTTTAGGCAGGGAATTAAACATTATACCTTATATCTGTAATAGTAATAACCAATTTTTAATTGTTTATGATTTACAATATTACAACCCACAAGGCACATGTGTTCTTAGTATGCTTAAGTTTAATATTGTTACTATTTCACAAACTGGTGGAATTTTATCTTCATCTTATTATGTCCCTGGTGGAGTTCCTGATGAAGAAGGTTTTTATAAACATGAAATAGCAACTACAAGGGTTAGATATAATGAAAATACTTATAATAGAACTATTGATTCATATCGTTTAAGATATTTATATTTCACACATGGAAAAGAAATTAGAAAAGTAACCATTAGATATGATAAGCAAAATGAAAGAGTTATTTTACATAATCCTCCATCTGGTCATCCTAATAGTCTTCCTTATGGTAGTTATGAAACTATTTATACAGCTGAATCAGAGATTGATCCTATTGAACTAGAACTATCCTATGATGGAAAAAAATTAGCTTGGTCAGATAAAAGACATTCAAATATTCATGTTCTCAACTTAAATTATAGTGGCAATTTAGTTTCAAGCCAGATTATTAGAGGTGGAACTAATATAAAGTTAGCAGGAATTGAATTTTCTCCAGATGGCAAAGATTTATATGTAGGTCGTAAAATTACAAACATTAATTTTGCGGGAGTCTTTGCTTATAATTTTCAACAAGCCAAATATTCTTTTGTGAATGGCACAGAAAACTTCTTTAGGTCCCATCTTGAATCTGCTTATAAAAATGGAATACCTCATTTATATGCAGCTTCAGCTAATTATTTGATGGAGTTAAATCTTCAAAATAAGCAAGTGAATCAATATGCTGTAAATTCATATTTTCCATTTAATCAAACTAAGGCTAGATATTATTCACAGCCAAGTGATAGTGATATTTATAGCCTTCCTGATCAAATAGATGGAGAAGAGGCTAATCCACAAATGATTTCAAATCAAGTAGATTTGAGTCATTTAACAGGAACAGTATGTCAGCAATATCTAAATATACAGATTCCTAATGATATAGAAAGTTATCGCTTAATTCTATTTAAAAATGGTATACGAGTAGATACTATTCTTGGAGGAGCAAATGATTATATTCAATTATCTAATTTAAGTCAAATTACTTGTGGAAGTGGTTTATATCAAATTCAAATCGAAGCGACAAGTTTATGTGCTCCTTACTCATCTCTTGGAGGAACAGCTATTTACAAAAAAACATTTTTATCAAATACCTTTCAAATTGCATGTACTCCTCAAGCACCTATTGTTTCTTTCAAGGTTCTAGAGGCTTGTAATGGATTAACAAAGGTATCTTTATTGAATAGTTACCCATCTGGTTATCAAATTGCTTGGTCAGATAACTTAAATGGTCCTCTTCCAGCTTTAGATAATCAAACGATTGTATATTTACCACAAGGTGAATATACAGTGTATGTAGCAAACCCATACAATGCCACTTCTTATTGTCTTACACAAAAAATGTTTACTATAAAATGTCCTCAGACATCTCCTATAGAGGATCCTGTTAAAAAAGAGATAAAAAATACTATTAATATATATCCCAATCCAAGTAAAGTACAAACCAATATTTCAAGTGAAATAGCACTTCATGAAATCATGGTCACAAATACTTATGGAAAACTTATTTTTAAACAAACATATCCGAAAGGTATTCTATCTCTAGAATTGCCCGTTGATTTGTGGGAGAAAGGATTGTATATTTTCCAGTTAAAAACTGAAGACGGAAGAATAGTTACAAAGAGATTTTCTAAAGAATAATTATTGATGTTAAATAAAACCCACATTTCAGTGGGTTTTATTTTTTGTCTATTCTTTACTTAGAATACTTCATCTAAAAGTTCTGGTTCTACTGTTGCAATCACCATCTCTCCCTCTGAGGACGTACTTGGGGTATTTCTCAACATTTAGGGAAATTTTCGAGTTGAGGGTTGTAAAATATTTATAATCAATATTTCTAATACATTCTTTTCCTAACTTTTGAGAACTTCGTAAGCCATTGAGATAACCACAAAAAAAGCTTTAAAAGTACCTTAGAATCAAATGCATGACGTCCTTAAGTTTTGACATCCCCAACTATAAAACTCAATTTAGAAAGTTCTAATACATCTACAAAATGAACGGGATGGTCTTTGGATATACCTTCTTCTAAAGAAGTAAAGTATATTTGACATCTGTCCTTAGGAGAAATATAAGCCATTTTTATAGGTTTTAATATACTTTAAAAATACAGATTTAAAACCTTCTTTGCAAACTCTTTTTTATCTACATTTGAATAATAAATACTTAGTTTTTTTACAGACTGACGTTAGCTGCAATTTTACTAAAACACCGTACAAGGAATGACAAGTAATGAACTACAAGAAATATTAACAGAAAAAATAGAACGGGGCAACTGTTTTAATAAACAGGTTCGGGATATTTTAGTTGACTACAAAATTTCGGGTGGACAACAGGAAACCGCCAAAAAAATTATGGAACAATTAGTAGTTGACTTTTCAGGGAATGAAGTTTTACAAGACAGGGTATACGATATACTTGACATTGTTACAGGTTGGTGTAGTCCTGAAATGAGAGTTTGGGACGAGCAGAAATCAGAAAAATTAGCAGATGGTCTTCAATTTGGGGATGTTGAATCAGGGGTGATATTTAATCATTTTTCATTTTGCGAACTTATAAGAAACATAATGGTAAAATATGGAAAGTTAGACCGCAAATTAGCAACTGAAAAATTGAATAATTCATATTTGACAAAAGCACCGAGAACAATTAATAATGTCGTATTAATGACACACGAATTGGAATTTCATTGGGCTATGTTATTAGTTCACGGACATATGTATTGGACAAAAGGAATTCCAAGCGACTTTAACGAGTTTGAAGAAGAATATCTCGCTTGGGAATCGGAAACAAGACAAAAATACAAGTTGAAAGAATCATATGAATATTATGACAAACAATAAAAACAGCCACTAATAAGGGTGGCTGTTGCACAACTAGAAAAATAAAATAAACTTTTTTTACTAAATTTTAAATCTACTGATAATTGAAAATCAACAAACTAAAAATACAGATATTTCAAATTTTGTTTTAATTTATTTAAATTTGTAGTTGTGCAACAAGCACAAGAGATTTGCTGAAGTTCCAAAAATCTGAGCGAAGCGAAGAAGTTTTTGGAACTTCGCAAATCTCCGCCCCGTTGTGTGTTATAATCTCATATAAATCATTAAAAAACTAAATTTATAAACTCAAAGAAATGAAAATTTACATCATTTTTATTAATATCATTTTTATATTGTGCTTCTTACCTTCTTTAGGTGCAGCAGTGATGTCGCCTATGATAATGGCTTCAGCTACTCGAGATAGGAGAGAAATGCCTATTGGTATGTTGGCGATGATTATGGTTGCTCTTTTTCCTGTGGTAATTGCGATTGCACAATATTGTTCTTGGAAGTATTATTCCGCTAACAACTTAAAGTTTTCCTTATATTACGCCTGTGCACCTTTGATGTGGGTAGCTCTTTTATTTTTGTTATTACCTCTTGCTTGGGTTATTGGTCGGTTGTTTTTTTAGTTTTATCAAATAATGAATAAGTTTGATAACTGAATGAAAAATAGAAATTTAGAACTGAAAATGTGCAAACTTTTGAATGAAAAACCAATATTTTGAAACTGAAAACTGATTTTTAGGTTTAAAAAAAACTAAAAACTTTGGTGCTAAATAACGAACTTTTAAACGAAAAAATGACAGCATACAACATGGGTAACTGTTGCACAACTCAGTTCTACAACTTTCATCTTGAAGGCTGTATCATATACTTTTCGGATAGATTTCTGTTTCATTTTCCAAAGTAAGAGTTTTTGATTTACGCCCTTAACTCTTTCTCCATTCTAAGTTAGCACTTCCAAAAAAGCAATATAGTCTTTCAGAATAACTTTTTCCAATTAATTTAATCTTTCATGAATGTCTGATAAAAATTGCTTAGTATTAAAAGCTATATCTACAAGAGATGAATCAGGTCGTTTTTTTAATTCATAGTGAGGTTCTTTCTACAAAAGTGACAGTTTTCTATAAATACATCTATAAATGAGCATATTATACAAAAATAAATATTCATATATTAAACAATTTAGCAATAAACTATTTCTTCTTTGAAAAAGTTGAGATTCAAAATGAGTAAAGAAAAGAAATACGTCATTTAGCGTATTTTTTTTCTTTGAAAAAAGATTTTTCTTCACCATAAAATATTTTACCAATTCCCTGAAAGATTCAAAGACATAACAGAAACATTTACTTTATGAGAAAAAGCATCTTACTTTTTATATATTTTTTCTCTGCTCATTTAATTTCTGCCCAAAGCTTAAAAGAGCTATACCAACAAGGCATGAAATACTATAGTGAAGGGAATTACCTAAAAGCAATTGAGATATTTGAAAGAGCTGTTCCTGAGGCAGAGAAACAATTTGGAAAGAATCATAAAAACTATACTGCTTTTTCTGGCAACTTGGCTATGATGTATCAAGCTCAAGGTTTGTATTCTAAGGCAGAAACTTTGTTTCTGGAAGTTAAGGAAATTGATACGAAAATATTCGGAAAAGAGCATTCTGAATATGCCACGGACTGCAATAATTTGGCTATGCTGTATCTATCTCAAGGTTTGTATTCCAAGGCAGAACCCTTGTTTCTGGAGGCAAAGGAAATAGATGCCAAAACACTAGGTGTAAAACATCCCAATTATGCAACTGACTGTAATAATTTAGCGATGCTTTATCTGTCTCAGGGTTCGTACTCCAAAGCAGAAGCTTTGTATCTGGAAGCAAAAGAAATCAGAGCCATTGCTTTGGGAAAACGACACCCTGACTATGCCCAGTCTTGTAATAATCTAGCAGGATTGTACTACGAGCTAAAAATGTATTCCAAAGCAGAGCCTTTATATCTAGAAGCAAAAGAAATCAGAGCCATTGCTTTGGGGAAACAACACCCTGACTATGCTCAGTCTTGTAATAATTTGGCAGCTTTATATGATTATCAAGGTTTGTATTCTAAAGCAGAACCTTTGTATTTGGAGGCCAAAGAGATTAGGGTTACAACTTTAGGAAAAGAACATCCTTTGTATGCACATGTCTGTAATAATTTAGCAGGATTATATAAAAATCAACAGCTATATTCCAAAGCAGAGCCTTTGTATTTAGAAGCAAAGGAAATCCATGGGAAAACTTTGGGAAAACAACATCCTGACTATGCTCTTTCTTGTAGTAATTTAGCTTTTCTGTATTGGCGTTTACAGAACTACGAAAAGGCAGATATGCAGTTTCAGGAAAATTCTCAAATATTTGTAAACCAAATACAAACTAATTTCGCCCATCTCTCAGAAAAAGAGAAAGAACAGTTCTTTAATGGATTTAAGAATAATTTTGAGGTAGTTTATTCTTTTGCTATAGAAAATAAACAAACTTCTTCTTCTGCTTGGCTTTACAACAATATACTTGTGGCTAAAGCTGTTCTATTTGCCAGTTCTCAAAATATTCGAAATATTGTCAAAAAAAGCAATAACCCTGAAATAAAGAAACTTTTTGTAGAGTGGTTGGCTCAAAGAGAACGTTTGACAAAAATAATGATGATGAGCCTTGGAGAAAAGCAGAAACAACAAATTAATCAGAAAGCCGAAGAAGAAAAAGCAAATATTTTAGAAAAACGCTTGAGTGTGCAATCTGAGGCTATTGGGAGTATCTTCAAGCAACACAATTATCAATGGAAAGATATTCAAAAGAAACTAAAATCGCATGAAGTAGCTATTGAAATCAATCGGGTAAGGTATTATAATACAAAAAAGGAGATATTCACAGATAGTATTTTGTATGTGGCTCTTATTGTTACACCTCAGACCCAGAATGCTCCCGAAATGGTGGTTTTACACAATGGCAAAGAATTAGAAACAACAGCCATCACATACTACACTAACTGCATTAAAGCTAAAAAGAAGGACAAAGAATCTTATGGTTTATTTTGGAAACCTTTGAAGGATAAAATTGGTAATGCTCAAAAAATATACATAGCACCAGATGGTATTTATCATCAAATTAATCTGGAAACACTTACAGAGTCTCAAACAGAAAAATATATTAAAGATGAAGTGAGTATTCATTTAGTCAGCAGTACCAGAGATTTGATTTATTTTACTGCTAAGAAACAAGTTAATTACAAAAACTATCAATTACATTTGTTTGGTTATCCTGATTATGCTGGTAGCACACAAAAATCCACACCAGCAAAAGATAGAGATTCTATGAACACTACTATTAAAATAAGTAAAAAACAGCGTTTTTTGGATGGTTTTGGTACAGTAAGTGTTTTGCCAGGTACAAAAACAGAGATTGTGAATATTTCAACTAAAGCCAAAAGTAAAGGAATCAAAGTAAAAACATATTTGGGGAGCTTGGCAAATGAAGAGACTCTTAAAAATATTCAAGATGTTCACATCTTGCACATTGCTACTCATGGTTTTTTTGAATCGGATGTGGAAACTGACAAAGAAAGTACAAAATTTGAAAACCCTTTATTGCGTTCGGGATTATTGCTGACAAATGCTGAGTTGGCATTGCAGGGCAAAATATCAGGAACAGAGGACGGAATATTGACAGCTCAGGAAGTGATGAATATGGATTTGTATGGAACAGACTTAGTGGTACTTTCTGCTTGTGAAACTGGTTTGGGAGAGATTCGAAACGGTGAAGGGGTTTATGGCCTACAAAGAGCTTTTCAAGAAGCAGGAGCAAGAAACATAGTAATGAGCTTGTGGAAAGTGGATGATGAGGCAACACAAAAAATGATGAGTCTTTTCTATGAAAATATGCTTACAAAAGGTATGAATAAAAGAGAGGCTTTTGTGTTGGCCCAAACAGAACTACAAAAGAAATATCCACAGCCCTATTATTGGGGTGCTTTTGTGCTAATTGGAGAATGAGTGGTGCTTCATAAAGCCTTTGATTTTCCAACCAGCAAATATTGAGATTTATTGTTTCGGATAACAACTAACGTTTTTCTTCTATAATCAATATATAAAAAAAAAGCATTTAACACTAAATGCTTACAAAAAATTATTTAAGAACTTAAAAAGTAGATCAAGAAATGTCACATTTTTCTAGACTGATAAAAAAATCAAATGAATTTATTAATCCCTAATCATCAAACATTTAGTTATATTTTAAATAAACCATAAAAGAACTTCCTTCTCCTAACTCGCTAACAACCTCTATATAGCCTCCTTGTGCTTCTATAAATTCTTTACTGATTGCTAATCCTAATCCAGTACCTTCTTTTTTTGTATTAGGAACTCTGAAATAGCGTTCAAAAATTTTTTCTTTGTACTGATGTGCAATGCCTTGTCCTGTATCCTGAACGGTTATTTTAAGATATTCTTTTTCGATGGTCGTTTTTAAATATACTTTTGTGTTTTCATAAGAATACCTGATGGCATTTGAAATCAAATTAGTTAAGACCCATGCTGTTTTTTCACTATCCACTAAAGGAGAGGGAATAGATGTAGGCATATCTACTTCTAATGTAATATTTTTTTGTTCTGCTTGTATTTTTGTGGCATCAATGGCATAAGCAATTATTTCAGAAAGGTTTGCTTGTGCAATATTGAGCTGGATATTACCACTTTCTACTTGAGTAATATGAAGTAACTCTGCTGTTATTTTAAGAAGCCTTTGTGTATCTTCATCTATGCTATGAAGCAAATTTTTCTGTTCTTCATTCAAATAGCCTATTTTCTCATTTTCAAGTAATTGTAGACTCATTTTCATAGAAGATATAGGAGTCTTGAACTCATGAGAAACAGTAGCTATAAAATTGGTTTTAGCGATGTCTAGTTCTTTGTAAGTAGTAACATTTCTTAAAATCAAAACATAACCGACTATTTTTTCTATTTTCTCACCCGTAGGTATAATAGTAATGTCTAATATGTCTTTTTCAAAGTAATTTTCTTTCCCATCTAAATATATTTTAATATTTTTTTCTTCTTTTTTCTGTGTAAAACTCTGCAATAAAGAACGTATGAGGTCATTATAAATAGCCACCTCTTGAGCTGATTTGCCTAGAATATCTTTTTCAGGTATCCCAATAATTTTACTTGCCTCTTGATTGATAAAAAGAATACAATAGTTCTCGTCTAATCCAATTACGGGGTCATGCATGGTGTTGATTAAAGCTTCTATTCTTTTCTTTTCCATCATCAGAGTGGCTACATTACTATGGTTGTATTCCTCTAACTTTTGAGCCATTGTATTAAACGAGGTTGCTAAATCACCAAACTCATCATGATTTCCAAAATAGACCCTTTGAGAGTAATTTTTAGAGGCTATTTGCTTGATACTTTCAGATAACTCCTGAATAGGGTTGGCAATATGTGAGGGTAAATTAATGAGCAGTGTAAAGGCAATTAAAAAACACAAAGTAGCTGTGCCTACAACCCAAAACGTAGCAGTATTAGCTGTATTCTGAGCAAACTTTCCTTTTTTCTCAATAGCCTGCATATTCATCTCCATAATCTGAAAAATTTCTTTTCTAATATATTCTTCTTGATTTGGTTTCTGAGCTTTATATTGATTAAAATACTGTCTTAATCTTCTTGTTGCTTGATATTCTCCAACTTCTGTAATATTCTTTTCTTGTTTTTGAAGGTTTTTTTCAAAATCAATCAACTTTTTTTCATCTAGAGCAATGAGCATATTTTTAGAATACTCCAAAGTATTATGATTTGCTACAAGGATATTCTTGGTATCTTCTTTCAGTTCATGAATATATTTTACGCCCACTATCCCCAAAAGGATAATTAATAGAAATAGCAATCCAACTCCAAGATTAAGTTTGGTTTTTATTTTCATTGTGATAAAATGATTAGATCTACTTGAAAAGGAGATAGTTTGTTTGATAGTTGGATAAAAAGATTTCTACCCACCAAAATCTTCCACCAGCTAAAAGTAGGCTTTCCCATACAAATGGTGGTTATTTTTTGTTGTTCTACTACTTCTAAAATAGCATCAGCAATGTCGTCATTTTTAACCTTGATTAACTCCCCTCCTAACTCTAAAACTAAATTAAAGCTATGAATCAGATGCCTTTGGTCTGCCAAATTAATTTTATCAGGTGACTCTTTTGCTGTCTGAACATACAAAGCATACCATTTAGCATTATAATAGCTTGCCAAACGAGCTGTTTTTCTTAAAATATATTTAGAAGATTTCTCATTGGTACTGATACAGGCAAGAAAACGTTCATGCTTGAACGCTTTTTCAGGATGAATCTCTGTTTCGACTTTTCGTTCAACCTGTGAAGCTACCTCTTTTAAAGCAAGTTCTCGGAGTTGTAGAATATGATCTTTCTGAAAGAAATTACTGAGAGCCGTTTGAACCTTATCAGGATGGTAAATTTTCCCTTCTTTAAGCCTGAGAATTAGCTCGTCAGCCGTTAGGTCAATATTGACTACCTCATCAGCTTGAGCAATAATATTATCAGGAACTCTTTCTTTTACTTCAATGCCCGTAATTTGTTTTACCTGCTCATTTAAACTTTCAATATGTTGAATATTGATAGCTGAAATCACATTGATACCCATTTCAAGAATATCTATTACATCTTGCCATCTTTTTTCGTTTTTTGAACCTTCTATGTTGGTATGAGCCAATTCATCTACAATCACTACTTCTGGACGACTTTGCAAGACAGCCTGTAAATCCATTTCATCTAATTCTTTCCCTTTATAGAACATCTTTTTTCGAGGAATTATAGGAATCCCTGTAAGTAAAGCATGGGTTTCTACCCGATTGTGTGTTTCGATATAACCTATTTTAACATCTATCCCATTTTTAAGTAAACTGTGAGCCTCTTGAAGCATTCGATAGGTTTTGCCTACTCCTGCACTCATGCCTATGTATATTTTAAATTTTCCTCTTTTAGACTTTTTAATCAAATCTAAAAAATGTTGGACTGTTTTATCTTTTTCAGTCATAAATTTATTTTATTTTACAACATAAGAGCTTTTGAAGGCTCTTATGTTTTTAAAAAGCAACAGCTATAGAAGATGTAATTACATAGTTTTGCTTGCTAGTTTTTTTATTTAAAATAAATATTTCATCAGGACTACCTAAACCTTTCCCCTCAAGTCTAATGAGCATATTTTCAGCAGGAGCATAATCTACATTTAAGGAATATCCAAAAGCCCTAAATCCACTTGGATTAACATTATTAGGGTCAGGAATGATCACTACACTTTCTTTATCCCAATAATGCTCCCCCCTTCCACAAATAGTCCATAAATTATTGATCTTATAACGAAGCATTACAGAAGAAGAATTCCATGAACGAGTTTGATTGGTGGCTTCATTAGTTTGCCAGCCCATGTCAAAACCTGTAATAAGTCCCCATTTTTCATTCAAATCAAATTGTCCATAAAAATTATGAAAATAACGCATTTGTTTCAAACTATCTGTTCCCTCATTGCCAATGTATGTACTTGAATTAAGTAAAACTCTTTTACTGGGTTTGTATTGTACTTGTGTTCCAAAGGAAGGCATCGAATTGCTAGGCAATTTTCTAATTCGTTGCCAACCATTTAAAACAAGTCCTGTTATCACCCATTTTTCGTTATCTGAAGTATATGTCCCTTTTACACCTGCTTCATAATAGGGTGTGTTATCTGCTAATAAACTTCTTGAAAGTGTCCAACAATTTTTTGAGATAGCACTCTCAAAACCAATATGTGAGGCAAAAATTCCAGCATCAATCCAAAAATTATGCTTCTTGAAAGGTTTAAAACCTGCATTTCCTTCATAGATATTGCGAATTAGTTCTTGTTCACCAATTAAGTTATATTGTGAATATGTGCCAATCATCAAAGCAATATGTCCTCTTATATTTTCTGATTTAATGGTTGTTTCAATAATACCATGATTTACATTGAACTCATTATGCCTACGATGATTAAAAATATAATTAGCACGTTCATTATTGTCTGGCTTTGCAAAATCAAAAGCATAGTAGGCTTCTATATAGGCAGACGTTTCTATTTTCCATTTTCCAACACTATCACTATAAAGTTGGGCTTGAATGCTTTTAGGCAAGCAAATCATCACTACTAAAAGTATTTTTATATAATTTCTTTTCATCTTACTTTCTATTTTGGTTTTGAATTAAATTTTATCAAGAGCTAAATTAAGTTTGAGTACATTTATTTTTTCAGTTCCCCCAATACCTAATAGAGGCTCTTCTATGTGATTTTCAATAATTTCATGAACTTTCTTTTCAGAAATATTACGAACTTTTGCAATTCTATTTACTTGTATCTTAGCTGCCTGAACAGATATATGAGGGTCTAAGCCACTTCCACTAGCTGTTACGATGTCAGAAGGAATATCCTCTTTTTGGATAGTAGGATTCTTGAGTAAAAAAGTATCTATTCTGGCTTGTACTTCTTTTAAATAATCTGGATTAGAACAACTTTTATTGCTTCCTCCTGAACCCGCTGCATTGTAGCTGACTGCCGAAGGTCTTGACCAGAAATACTTATTTTGTGTAAAGTTTTGTCCAATATTGGTATAATACTTTTTTCCCTGATGTGTAATGGTTTCTCCTTTCCCTTGATGCTGGGTTGTTTGAGCTATCAACCAAATACTAAAAGTATAGATACCACAGAAAAAGACCATGCAGACCAGAGTCAATCTAATGGCAGGTAAAATATTATTTTTCATGATTGTGTATTTTAAATTGTAAAATGATAATGAGAATGATTAGTAAAATCATAGAAGATTAGATAAAGAAAGTGACCAGCATATCTATCAACTTGATTCCAATAAATGGCACTATGATACCTCCCAAGCCATACAAAAGTAAATTTCTTTGTAGTAAAGCACTTGCTCCAATAGGTTTGTAAGCCACACCTTTTAAAGCTAAGGGAATTAATAGAGGAATAATAATGGCGTTGAATATAATAGCTGAAATAATAGCACTTTCAGGGCTATGGAGGTTCATGATATTGAGACCCTGTAATGCAGGAATAGCTGTTATAAATAAAGCAGGAATAATAGCAAAGTACTTGGCTACATCATTGGCAATGGAGAAAGTTGTCAGGGTTCCTCGTGTCATGAGTAATTGCTTTCCAATTTCTACCACTTCAATAAGTTTGGTGGGATCATTATCCAAATCAACCATATTACCAGCTTCTTTGGCTGCCTGTGTTCCACTATTCATGGCAACCCCTACATCTGCCTGAGCTAAAGCTGGGGCATCATTGGTTCCATCACCCATCATAGCTACCAGTCTGCCTTGTTGTTGTTCTATTTTAATATAATTAAGTTTATCCTCAGGGCGTGCTTCTGCAATGAAATCATCCACACCTGCTTTTTCAGCAATGTATTTGGCTGTAAGTGGGTTATCTCCTGTTACCATCACCGTTTTGATTCCCATTTTTCTGAGTCTTTCAAAACGTTCCTGAATACCTGGTTTAATAATATCTTGCAATTCTATGACTCCCACTACTTGTTCATTTTCAGCTACTACCAAAGGCGTTCCTCCATTACTTGATATTTTGGTAACCAATGTTATGATTTCAGCGGGATAACTATTGCCTGCATTTTCAACTAATTTTTTAATAGCATCAGAAGCCCCTTTTCGAATACGTAAAGCATCTATATCTATTCCTGAAGTTCTGGTTTCAGCAGAAAATTTGATAAATTGTGCATTTGCAATATCAAATTGTTGAGTAGAGATTCCAGCAAGTTCAATAATAGACTTTCCTTCTGGAGTTTCATCGGCAAGAGAACTCATGACAGCCAATTTGATAAAATAGGCTTCTTCTACTCCAACTGGGTAAAAATGAGTCGCTTTTCTATTTCCAATAGTAATTGTACCTGTTTTATCTAATAGCAACACATCTATGTCACCTGCTGTTTCTACAGCCTTACCACTTTTGGTAATTACATTAGCTCTCAAAGCTCTATCCATACCTGCTATTCCAATGGCAGAAAGCAATCCTCCAATCGTAGTGGGTATTAGACAAACAAATAAAGAAATGAAGGCTGCAATGGTAATAGGTGTTTGTGCGTAATCTGCAAATGGTTTTAAAGTGACTGTTACTATAATGAATACCAATGTAAAACCTGCCAGTAAAATTGTTAGGGCTATTTCGTTAGGTGTTTTTTGTCGAGAAGCACCTTCTACAAGAGAAATCATTTTATCTAAAAAACTTTCCCCTGGATTGGTTGTTACCAATATTTTTACTCTATCTGAAAGTATTTTTGTTCCACCTGTCACTGAACTTTTATCTCCTCCTGCTTCACGAATTACAGGAGCTGACTCACCTGTAATGGCACTTTCGTCAATAGTTGCGATTCCCTCTATTATTTCTCCATCACTAGGGATAATATCTCCTGTTTCACAAAGTATAATGTCACCTTTTCTTAATTTTGATGAGGAAATCATCATGGGCTTTCCTTCATCAGATTGTGGAGGGTGTGTAAAATTGCCTTTGGGTGGATAAGAAACAAGTTTGGCAGGTGTCTCCTCTCTTGTTTTTCTGAGACTATCGGCTTGTGCTTTACCCCTTGCCTCTGCAATGGCTTCGGCAAAATTGGCAAACAATAAAGTAAATAATAAAATCAAGAAAACGAAAAAGTTATACATAAAACTACCCTGTGTAGTCTCTCCTGACAATACCCATATACAAACTACAAGCATCACAAATGTGCCAACTTCTACAGTAAACATTACTGGATTACGAAACATCTGTTTAGGATGTAACTTTTTAAACGATTCTATAAATGCTTCTTGAATCAAATCTTTTTGAAACAAAGAATTTTGATGAGATTTCATTTGGTTTATTTTTTGAATTAATACAATGAAAAGTATTCTGCAATAGGACCTAAAGCCAAAACTGGAAAAAATGAAAGAGCTGCAATAATAGCAATGATGGCAAATATCATTAATCCGAATATTTTGGTATCTGTTTTGAGTGTTCCAGCACTTTCAGGAATATATTTCTTTTCAGCTAAAATACCTGCAATCGCTACAGGAGCTATAATAGGAATGTAACGAGCTAGTAGCATTACAACTCCACAGGCAATATTCCAAAAGGGAGTGTTATCTCCTAGACCTTCAAAACCACTTCCATTGTTAGCAGAAGAAGATGTGAATTCGTATAGCATTTCACTAAAACCATGATAACTTGGATTGGCTAACCATGAAGCATATAATACTGGATAAGAAGCATGTAAATATGTTGCAAGGGCTGTTCCTACCAGAATAAGAACAGGATGCAACAGAGCAACTATCATGGCTATTTTCATTTCTTTGGCCTCAATTTTTTTACCTAAAAATTCAGGTGTTCTGCCAACCATCAAGCCACTTACAAAAACAGTTAGAATGATAAAAACATAGAAATTGAGAAACCCAACGCCTACACCTCCATAAAATGCATTTACCATCATTCCAAGTAAAGTGAACATCCCTGTAAGAGGCGTAAGGCTATCATGCATGGCATTGACAGAACCATTACTAGTAGAAGTAGTACTAATAGCCCAGTAAGCAGAAGCAGCAGAACCAAAACGAACCTCTTTTCCTTCCATACTTCCCATTGTTTGCATAATTCCCATTTTAGCAATAGCAGGATTTCCTTGTATTTCATAATAGATGGAAGGAATGAGTAAAAGTAGAAAACCTGCTGTCATGACTCCATAAATCATCCAAGCTAGTTTAGAACGTTTAATGATATACCCCATTGCAAATATCATGGCTATTGGAATCAGAACAATAGAAATGGTTTCTACCATATTTGTAAGATAGCTTACGTTTTCAAACGGATGAGCAGAGTTTACACCAAAAAAGCCTCCGCCATTGGTTCCAAGTTGTTTAATGGCTACAAATGCAGCTACAAAACCTCTACTAACCCATTGTTCATTACCTTCTAGAGTGATGATTTTATCTTTTCCTTCAAAGGTCATGGGCATGCCGTTTAAAACCAAAATAGTGGCAACCATTAAAGCTAAAGGCAATAAAATGCGTGTTGCACTACGTACAAATAAAAAATAGAAATTTCCTAACTTACTGGTTGTTTTTTCCCTCATGGCTATAAAAACAACGCCTGCAATAGCCATCCCTGTAGCAGCACTGATAAACTGCCAAAGCATTAAAATTAGCTGTCCTAAATAAGACAATCCACTCTCACCTGAATAGTGTTGTAAATTTGTATTGGTGACAAAACTTACAGATGTATTAAACGCCAAATCTGCATTCATAGAAGGATTATTGTCTGGATTTAGTGGTAACCAACTCATATTAGTGAGTACACACATAGAAATCAGAAACCAAAATGCATTAATTACCAAAAGAGCCAATAAATGCTCTTTCCATGTCATTTCATGATGAGGATTGATTCCACTTAACTTATAAAAAATTCTATCTAATGGATTGAAAATCCTATCTGTCAGGGTTTTCTCTCCATTGAATACCTTACCAATATAACGCCCTAGAGGAATGGTTATTAGAATAGTGATGAGATACATCGAAACTATTCCCAAAATTTCAGTATTCATAAAGTTTTAAAATTTTTCAGGTTTGAGCAGTACATAGCACATATAGCCAAAGACTGCAATAGATAAAATAAAAAGAGCTAACATAATTTTAGATTTTTTTAAACCAATCAATAGATTTTGAAAAGATTCCATAAAAAGCAATGCCCATGGTTGTAAGAACAAGAGTTATCATATTCCACTGGAGTTAATTTGTTGTTGATATTCTTTTAGGAGGTTCTGAGGCAATATTTTACCCACTTCCAAATGCTTTACTTCTAAGAAAGATGTGATGGAAAAAACAAACACATTAGAAATAGCATTCTTAATTTCTGTATTGCCATATTTGAAAAGGAATTCAGCTATTTTCAAGCATTTTTTAGCTCTTTGTAACTTACCAGATACAATTAAGTTTTTGGTAACATTTGTGAGCCTTTGCATTTTTGTATAAATGCTTACATTTTGGTTTTTCATGGGTAGAAAATGTTGGTTGATGAACATATACCCAACTCTTGTTCCTTTTTTAAAAGTATTTTATAAGATATTGTTTAGCAGGTTTTTAATTTTAATCCTTGAAAATAAGCCAATAAAAAACCCTTTCAAAATGAAAGGGTTGGTGTAGCATTTTGAAATACTTTTATTGGATTTGGTATTCTGTGAGTTTTCGATAAAGAGTGGTCACTGCAATGTTTAGCAACTTGGCAGTTTCTGTTTTATTACCTCCAGTATAATTCAATACTTTTTGAATATGTGCCTTTTCTACTTGAGCCAAATCAAATGATGAAGAAGCAGTAATTTTGGTTGGGTTATGTATTTGTAAATCTATAGGCAAATGTTCGAGTTCTAAATTATCTTGCTCCATTAAAATGAGGCTCCTTTCTATGACATTTTTGAGCTCTCTGATATTACCTTTCCAAGTATGTTGCTCAAGGGCTTGTATAAATTTATTGGTAATATTTTTAACTTTTTTATTCATTTTTGATGCAAAAATATCTACAAAATGATGTGTTAGGTCTTCAATATCCATAACTCTCTCTCTTAGTGAGGGCAAAGCTATCTGAAAAACAGAAATCCTATAATACAAATCTTCTCTGAAACGTCCCTGCTCAATTTCTTTTTCTAAATTTCGATTGGTAGCAGCAATAACTCTTACATCTATTTGAGTAGGTCTATTTTCTCCTATTTTGATAAACTCACCATTTTCCAGCACTCTAAGTAATTTTGCTTGCAAATCCAAATGCATTTCTCCTATTTCATCCAAAAAAATAGTTCCATGATTGACTTCCTCTAAAATTCCTTTTTGATCCTTGGTGGCTCCTGTAAAAGCTCCTGCTTTATGTCCAAAAAGCTCACTTTCTAGTAAATCTTTGCTAAAAGCAGCACAATTCACAGCTAAAAAATTCTGTTTATGTCGTTTACTTGCCTGATGAATAGCCTGAGCAAAAACTTCTTTACCTGTGCCTGTTTCACCCGTTAGTAGTACAGTTGTATCCATTACAGATACTTTTTGTGCTAAATCGATAGCTTTCTGAATAGGCTTTGAATGTCCTATAATGGTAGAAAAAGATACCTTATCATGTAATCTTTTTTCTAACCAATCAACTTTTTTATTCAGATTTACTTTTTCTATTGCCTTGTAGAGTAGTGGTATAATCTTCTGATTATCATCTCCTTTCGTGATATAATCAAATGCTCCGTTTTTAATGGCTTGTACACCATCTGCAATATTACCATAGGCTGTTAGCAAAATAATTTCTATGGAAATATATTTTTGTTTGATGGTTTTACTGAGTTCTATACCATTTCCATCTGGTAATTTTACATCACATAAAACGACATCTATATGATTCTGCTCTAATTTTTTAAGAGCATTTTTACAATCAGAAGCTTCTATTACTTCAAAGCCTTCTAGTTCAATGATACGAGCTAGTAATGTTTTGAGTTTTACCTCATCATCTACAATTAAAACTGTTTTTTGCACTTGAATATCATTTTATACAATCATACATAATAATCATCAATTCAAGTTGACTATTATATAACTCTAAACAAAACTATCCGTAAAATATTTTATTTTTGTTATATGGTATGAAGTATGAACAGCCAACAACTTTTCATATAATTTTTTTTCATTCAATAACCTATTAAAGAAAATAAAATCATGTAATAGATTTCTCTGAATAAAAGTTATATAAGGTCAAAAACCACCTTTTTCTATACTCATTTTTCATCTATAAAAAATTCAGCTCTTTTAAAAGAGCTGAATAGAAAAGAAATTTTTCTAAGTTTTGCTATTTGCCATGCTTAAGTCTGAGTTGTGTATTCGTGTTTATTTCTTTTTGAACAAAGTTGCTATCCATGTGCCAAGTGTCAACAGCAAAGATAAAATCAATAAGGCATTAAATAACATTTTTGTCTGTGTCGCAATGCTTGCTAATGTAACAGCTAAATGGTCAGAAGAAGGATAACGTGAAAATGATATAGTAATAAAAATATTCTCTATATAATCCGCAAATCCTGTGAGAAGCGGAATTAGAAACAACCACTTCAACCAATTTTTTCTGTTATGAAACACTAAAAAAATAAGTGATGAAAATGTCAAGGCGTAAATAGTAGGAAAGAAAATATCACAAAGCATAAAATTTTTATAAAAACTCCTGCCTTTCGTTCCTAATTTGTCCAAGTCGCTGGTAAAACTTTCAACATTATAACCTTTCGCCTGTAAGTCAAAGGGTGTAAATGTTGGTGAAATCTTTTGCATTGATGGGGTACTGGTTGGTAAACCTGGTGTATTCATTAAAATATTGAATACAACTAACAATACTACCAAAATAAAAATGAAAGTTTTTTTTGACGTCCTGTCTATTAAAGAATATATATTGTTCATAATTATTATTTTGCTTGAAGTTGTTTAATTAAGCCTAATGCGTCCCATGAGCCTTTACCCATACCATCTGTAACTATTCCATTTTTAAAAGTCCAAAACCATGAACCTTTCCATGATACTTTTTTGTTGGTTGGGCTTATGCCAAGAAATATACCCTTATGTGTGCCAGTGGCTATCCATCTTGCTGCAACCATTCCATTCTCTGCAACCATAATATCCACGATGATTATCAAGTCAGGAAATGCTGTACGTATTTGTTGGGTAAATGCTTTTTCTTCTTTAGCAAATTCTGGTACAAAATATTTGTCAGCAAATGTAGTATCGCCTTTGTTGAACAGATTGTCCACAATATAGAGCATGAGTTTTTTATTAGCGGAATTGGATTTCCGTATTCCTTTGGTTTGTGCAAAAGTTGTCATACTAATGAGTAGAACAGCAACCAAAGAAAAAATTCTGTTTTTCATTGTTGTTATCATAAATCAAAGGTATAAATTTGCGTATTGGTATCATAACGAAACCACTATAAACTACTTACCACATGGTAACCACTCAAAAAAAGAAGAACACAGGAAACCCATATAATTGTCCACTAACGGCAGCGGTGGATAAAATTGGTGGTCGTTGGAAGCCCATTATTCTATTCTATTTGTCTAACGGGAAAAAAAGGTTTGGCAAGTTAGCAGCCATTGTACCAATGATTTCTAAAAAAGTCTTATCTCAGCAATTAAAGGAGTTAGCTGATGATGGTCTTATTGTCCGTAATCAGTTTGATGAAGTTCCGTTACGGGTTGAATATTCATTGACTGATTTTGGGAAGTCTGTCCTACCAATATTGGATAAAATTTGCGAATGGGGAAAGCAGTTTGTGGATAGTAATCTTTCAGTGCAAGACATGGGTTAACATGACGCATATGGTCGTAGCGAAGTTACAAAAAAGCGAACATAGGGAGCAATCTTTTTTGTAATTTCGCCAAACCGCAACTGGGCGAATAATTGCCTGAATAGGTAAACATAGATATATAATTTCTTTTAACCAATACAGAATACACAACATATTTTCATAAATTATCCAATGACTTTTATTCTTTTTGATAATTTTTTCACTGAGTGTATTGCAAAGTTTTTTTCAAAACAGTTTAAAAAATTGCTCAATTTTTACATTGGTTATATTATCCCAAATAATTTCAGCTCTACCGTTTATATCAATTGTTGAACCAGTTGTTGTTATGATATGTCTATTTTTAGTTTTCAATTTTGTTTATGGTTGTTCCAGCATAGGCATAACGGAAAAATGTTTGCGGAGTGTG
Organism: bacterium 336/3; assembly: GCA_001281695.1. NCBI lineage: Bacteria > Pseudomonadati > bacterium 336/3. The sequence goes on from LJIE01000003.1 coordinate 109,238, forward strand.
ACATATAACATCACTTTCCTTGCCCTACACACAAAGTTTATAAAAAGCACAAAAGCCTAAATTAACACATCTACCCACTTTTTCGCAAATATAATGTTGGTAGCTGTTTATTTTCCCTGTCTCTTTTTCACATTTTCCAAATAGGTTTTGGCTACACTGTCGTGTGGAAAAAGAGCTAAGGTTTTTTCGTAATATTCCACTGCCTTTTGTTCATTACCTAATTGTGCATAAATGCTACCCAAATTGGAATATGTCCAGGACGAGTTTGGATATTGTATTGCATTAAATTCCAAAAGTTGAATGACTATATCTGTTTTTTTGAGCAAACCATAATATTCACTGAGCCCAATCAAAGCCCCCTCTGCAAAGTCGTATTCATTTGCAGAGGTTTTTTGCAGTTTTTTGTATTCCTCTAAACCTACCTTAATATTTTGACTATCAATAATTTTTGCTAAGGTTTGAGCAAGAGATTTTTTAGGAATTTCAGAGGGTATATTGTGCAAAATTTGCAAAATACTTTTGGCAATATTTTCTACTTCTGTAGGTTCGGCATTTGCCAAAATTGTAATAAAATAGCCGTTTTCTTCTCTCAAAATAATGGCATTAAAACCATTGTAACCACCTGTATGCCAAATGGTATTCACTTTTTTATCTTTTGAAAGCTCTTGCGAAGTCATCAGCCAACCATAACCATAATTATTTTTATTGGGTGTAAAAAGCAATTTTTTATACTTTTCACTCAATAATAAATCGGAGTTCAATGCTTTATGCCAAAGGTACAAATCTTCAACAGTTGAATAAATTTGCCCTGTTGCAAAAACAGTAGTCATATTTCGGTATTCGCAGTTCAATAAATTGCCTGCAGCCAAGTATCCTTTTGCTTTTTGCGGAATAATATTGAGGTCATTGTCTATGCCTGTGTTATTCATTTTTAAAGGCTTACAAATTCGTTCCCGCAAATTACTTTCATAATTCTTGCCTGTTACTCTTTCCAAAATGACCCCCAAAACCACATAACCAAAACTGCTATAACGAAATTGTGTTGAGGGATCAAATAACAAATCAATGTCCCAGAACAAGTGCATCAACTCGTTGGGCGTGTAGTTATTTTTACTAAATTTTTGATAAAAATCAGGGAAATAATGCACAATGCCTGATGTATGTGAAAGCAAATGATGAATCGTGATTTTTTCGGCTTTTTCTTTGGGGTATTCAGGAATAAAAGTCGAAATTTTATCTTCCAATTTCAATTTACCTTCTTGTACTAATTGTAAAATCATCAAAGCCGTAAATTGCTTACTGATAGACGCAATACGAAATTTGGTTTGTGGCGTATTGGGCTGCTGCCAGTCAAAATCTGCCATTCCAAAGCCTTTTTTGAACAAAACATCTTTGCTGTCTGCCACCAAAACTGAACCATTTAGTTTACCGTTTTGGGCATAAACTTCAAGCAAATTTTCAATTTTTTTGCTTGTCTTTTGGGCAAATACAGAGCTTGTAAAAATTAATAGAAATAAAAAACAAGTAACTCTTTTCATCTATTTTCTAGTTAAATAGCCACTAATGAGCAGAATGTGTAGGCATTTCAATCTTAAATATACATATTCTTTAAAAAAATCACATCAATATATAAATTTGTTTATCAGTACTTTATATTGAAAACAATGTGATACACTTTTATAAATTATCTACCGAACTTTTTATCTTTTTGATACTTTTTTCACTCACATGAGTGTATTGGAAAGTTGTTCTCAAATCCTTATACCCTAACAATGTTTGAATCAAACGAATATCTGTTCCTTATTGAAATATAATTCTTCAATTTAAAAATTGCACATTTTTCTAGACTAGTTTGAATCCTGAAATACCTATAACTCTCTTAAATACGTTATTTTTTTCTTAAGCTGATTAAATAAATATTTTGAGCCAATACCATTTTATTAACATTTCCACATGATTATAACCTTGAAATAACCTTTTAGGAAGGTGAACATTGCTCTTTGTTTCATCCCACTTTCCCTGAAAGTATAGAATTGGGTAGAGATGACAGACTACTATCAGTTATTTACTTTACTTCCCATCATTTTAGCTACTAAGTTTATAATGGCTTTCCTTGTCAAAAAACGAGGTAGTAAAGTTGTTATATAATTGTCAGTACCAACTACTTTATAACTTTTCCCTTTCAATAAAGCCTTTATTCCTTCTTTGGCTACTGTTTCAGAGCTGTCAGCTCTCATACCTTTTGTGTTTGCTTTTGCAGTTGATTGAAATCCTGTAGCTGTATTTCCAGGGCATAATGCCGTAATCGTAATTCCTTTTTTATAAAATTCTCCGTACAAACCTTCTGAAAAGCTAAGCACGAATGCTTTTGATGCACAATAAGTTGTAATGTAAGGACAAGGCTGGAAGGCACCTGTCGATGCTACATTGATAATGCCACCTTCTTTTCTTTGTAGCATTTCTGGAATAACAAGTTGACTTAATGTTGTTAATGATGTTATATTAAGTTCTATCATTTCTTCATACGTTGAAATACTTTGGTCTAAGAAATTCGTCCATTTTCCAAAACCTGCATTGTTTACCAAAAGGTCAATGTTCAAATTTTCCTTTTTAATTGCATTGAATAGTTGTTCCGCACTTCCACCAATAGCAAGATTTTCAATAAAGATTGACACTTTAACATCGTATGCTTTTCTTATTAAAGTTGCAATAGTTTCCAATTTTTGGGCTGAACGAGCTGTAATAATTAAATTAGCACCTTGCTTGGCTAATTCGTAAGCGAATGCTTCTCCAATGCCTGATGATGCACCAGTGATAAGTGCTGTTTTGTTTTTTAAATTTTTCATCGTATCTGTTTTTATTTTTGATTACGATGTAAAGGTCATTAACTTAAAATCTAATCCACTGAACAAAAGTTAAGTAATTATTTTTCGTCTAATTCTACTCAATGTCTGTGGTTCAATACCTATATAAGATGATATGTATTGTAAAGGAACATTCTGTAAAATGTGAGGCTCTTCTTTTAAGAGTTTGAGATATTTTTCTTCTGCATTAAGTGTAATAAGGTCTTTTGACCTTTGATTATTGAATACTAAATATTTATCTGACATAAGAATTCCAAATAGTGCCATATTATGACTTTTTCTATAAAGAAAATCAAGATTGTCTTTTGTTATTTTCAGCAATTCACAATCACTAATAGTTTGCATAACTTCTTCTGATGGTGTTTTTGTTGTAAAACTGTTGTAGGCTGTTACAAAATAATCTTCAGAAGCTAAATGATTAGTTATTTCTTGTCCCTTTTCGTAATGAAAAACTCTAATGTATCCTGAAACAACAAAGTATAAATGTTTTGCTGTCTTGTTGTAGTCAACTAAAATTTCATTCTTATTAGCTGTTGTTTTTTCAAATAAATTGTCAATCAGTTGAATGTCGTTACCATTAATGTCAACCATTGTTTTTAAAAGGGATATGAGATTAGTGTTGTCCACGATTTCTGTTTATTTGTCGTTTAGGGTTGCCGATAACGTTTTGGGTATTGATGAAGTGGAGAATTGAAAACGTCAGCTCAAATATAGTATAAAAGAGGTTCTCGTTGCAAAAGAAAAAAAATGGCAGTTTGGAAAATTCATTTTTAAGCTCTTTAGAAGAGTAAAGTAAAAGAGAGAAAATAACACTTTGTTGGTAATGATAAATCGAAAGTTAAATATAGTAAATTATAAAAAGTACTTCATAATTACACTTTGGATATACAATTGCTTATGGAATTGTAGAAAATATAAAAAAGTCTATTTTCATCAAGTTATTTGACTTAGGAATCTACTGTTAAATAAATTAAGAGTATTGGAAAAACTTTCTTAACATTTCCATAAGGTTAAAATTTTAAGAAAGTTTTTTCTTAACCACTAAAAAGCTTAATACCACCCTCCTCCTAAACTTTTATAAATATTTACTTTTGTCACTAATTGCTTTAATTTGATTTCAGTAAGTTCCATTTTTGTGTTCAAAGCTTCTCTTTGAGTAAGTAAGACCTCCATATAATCTGCTCTGGCATACTTAAATAAGTCATTAGAAATATCAACAGATTGTGAAAGAATATCAGATTCTTTCTGTTTAGTCTGATAGCTACCAGAGTAATTCTTTATAGCAGAAGTTTGATTCATTACTTCTAAATAAGCATTTAGAATGGTTTGTTGATATTTATACCTTGCTTGAGCCTGTTTGTGATATGATTTGTAATAATTAGCCTGAATAGCATTTTTATTAATTAAAGGTGCTAAAGCATCACCAAATAAAGAAAGAACCAAGGATTCAGGATTAAAGAGTAAATGAGGTTGAAAAGCCTGCATACCAATAAATCCATTGAGTCTAAAAGCTGGATAAAAATTAGCTTTTGCAGATTTAATATCCAAGCCTGTTGCCTGCAACTCCCACTCAGCTTGGCGTATATCAGGTCGATTCTGTAAAAGTTGTTTAGGAATACCCACAAATAACGAATCTGTTGACAAGGTGGTAAAAGATGATGAATTTCGAGCAATAGTTTTAGGAAAACCTCCAATTAAAAAATGAATTCTATTTTCTGTTTCTACAATTCTCTGTTGAATTTCATACTGTAAATTGGTGGTGTTAAGCAATTGGGCTTCAAAACGATTGACAGCTAATTGAGAAACTTTAGCAGATTCTTTCTCTTGTTTTACAATTTGCAAGGCATTGGTTTGGAGTTCTATATTTTTTTGAACAATCTCCAGTAAATTGTCCAAAGCCATCAGTTCATAATAAGAGTTAGCAATTTCTGCAATAAGTCTTGTAGTTAAGAAGTTTTTAGCTTCTTGGGTTGCCATATACCTCGAAAAAGCTGATTTTTTAGCATTTCTGAGCTTCTTCCAAACATCTATTTCCCAAGAACTATTAAAGCCTACTAAAAAATCAGTAAGAGGTGATGGAAAAGGTTTATTAGGTTCAATACTTACATTTTTTTCCAAAGCTCCCAAACGAGTAAAACTACCTGCTCTATCTAAACCAGTTCCTCCACGAATGCCCACAAAAGGCATATATTCCCCTCTACGAGCTTTCACTTCATTAAGGCTGATGGCTATTTCTTGTTGTACAATAAGAAGTTCCTGATTGTTTTGTAAGGCAGTATCAATCAGAGCAACTAGGTTCTGATCTTTAAAATAGTCTTTCCATTTAATTCTTGCAATATTATTTGTATCTGATATGCTATTGTTATAACTATCAGGTATAGCTTGAGATTTTGTTTTGACAGTATACTGGGGTACTTTACAAGAAGTACCCACAGCAATCATCAAAATGATTATCGAAAAATTATATACTACCGTTTTCATCTTGTTTAATATTTTTATTGAATAACTTTTTGAATCTTTTTAGAAGACGATTTTCAGTCATATTATTTTCCACAAAATCTTCTGTAAGAGGCGTTTCATCTTCATCTTTGATAAGTTTTTTGTTACCTGCAAATTTTGCAAAGATGTAATACAAGCCAGGGATAACGAGAACCCCTATAATTGTACCTAACATCATTCCACCCATTGCTGATGAGCCAATCGTACGATTGCCAATGGCTCCTGCCCCCGTAGCTCTTACAAGAGGTATCAACCCTGCAATAAAGGCAAAAGAGGTCATCAGAATAGGGCGAAAACGTACTTTTGCACCTTCAATAGCAGCGTCCACCAAAGATGCCCCTTCTTGATGTTTCTGAACAGCAAATTCTACAATCAATACAGCATTTTTACCCAATAAACCAACCAACATAATCAATCCAATTTGAGCATAAATATCATTAGACAAACCCATAACCTTTAAGAAGGCAAAAGAACCAAAAACCCCGATAGGTAAAGAAAATATAACAGCTAATGGAATAATAAAGCTTTCATACTGAGATGCTAATACCAAATACACAAAGACTAATACCATAATAAAGACATATACAGCTTCATTTCCTCGTCCAGCCTCTTCGTAAGAAAGTCCTTCCCAAGCAATGTCATAACCTTGAGGTAATACCTGCTTGGCTACTTCCCTGATAGCATCAATGGCATCACCAGTCGTATAACCTGCTGCTGGTACCCCTCGAATGGCAGATGAGGTATAAAGATTTAACCTTGTGATTTCATTAGGACCTTGTGTTTTAACCAGTCTCATAAAAGAAGAATAGGGAACCATATCTCCTTTATCATTTTTGATAAATAAATTTGTCAGGTCAGAGGGGATTTTGCGATATTCTGGTGAAGCCTGTGTATAAACCTTAAAAAAGTTTTGAAAACGGGTAAAGCCTTGTTCGTATGTACTACCAATCAAAATATTAAGATTCTCCATAGCTTTACCAATTGAAACACCTTTCTGCATGGCAGCAGCATTGTCTATCACTAATTCGTATTGTGGATAATTGGCAGCATAAAAGGTAAAAAGTCCTGTAAGTTCTTTTCGTTTCCCTAAAGCTTCCATAAATTCTTTATTTATTTTATCAAACTCCTGATAATCCACAGTTGTACTTTTATCTAAAAGACTAAAAGAGAATCCATTAGAAGCTCCATAACCTGGAACAGCAGGAGGTTCAAAGAACTCAATAACAGCTCCTAAATCTTTTGTTTTTTCTTCTAACTCTTCAATAATTTCTTGTACAGAATGATGTCTTTTTGACCATTCTTTTAGGTTAATCAGACAGGTTCCTGCATTTGATCCTCTACCTTCTGTAAGTATTTCATAGCCAGCCAAAGCAGTTACAGACTGAATACCATCTACTTTTTCTGCTATCTTTTGTAGTTGTTTGGCAACTTCGTTGGTTCTTTCTAAGGTAGAACCTGGAGGCGTTTGAATAATGGCATATAGCATTCCTTGGTCTTCATTGGGTATAAAACCAATGGGTAGTGTCTGATTAACAGAAAAAATGCCCAAACCAAAAGCAACTAAAATACTAAAAGTCAGCAATCTGCGATTGACAATAAAACCTAAGAGTTTGGCATATTTATTTGTCAATTTCTCGAAACGGGCATTAAACCAATTGAGAAAAATATTGATAGGAGTTCTTTTTTTATGCTTTCCATGATTATTTTTTAGAATCATGGCACATAATACAGGAGTAAGAGTGAGTGCTATCAATCCTGAGAGTAAAATAGAACTAGCCATTGTAATAGAGAACTGTCTGTAAAACATTCCCACAGGACCTGTCATAAAGGTAATAGGAACGAATACTGCTGTCATGACAAGTGTAATGGCAATAATAGCCCCACTAATTTCTCCTAATACTTTTTTTACAGCCTGAAAAGGATTAAGGTGTTCTTCTTCCATTTTAGCATGTACAGCTTCTACAACTACAATTGCATCATCTACAACTATCCCGATTGCTAAAACAAGAGCAAATAAGGTAATCAGATTAATGGTTAAGCCAAGAAACTTCATAAACATGAAGGCTCCTACCAATGAAATCGGAACAGCGATAATGGGAATAAGTGTTGAACGCCAATCTCCTAAGAATAAAAAAACAACAATTGCAACCAATATAAATGCTTCTACAAGTGTATGAACAACTTGATCAATGGATGCATCTAAAAACTTAGAAACATCATAACTGATTTGATAGCTCATACCAGGAGGGAAATCTTTATTTAATTCATCTAGCTTAATTTTTACTTGTTTGATTAGTTCGCTGGCGTTGGTACCAAAGTTCTGTTTTAAAACAATTGAAGCAGAAGGATAGCCATCTTTGCTCGAATAAATATCAAAAAACTGACTCCCTAACTCCACATTAGCAACATCTTTGAGTCGTAAGATTTCTGCTTCTGCATTAGCTCTTACGATTATATTTCCATACTCTTCAGGCTCGTTAAAACGCCCTTTATAAACTAAAACATATTCTAACGATTGTACTTCTTTTCCTGAGCTAAGCCCTAATCTGCCAGGTCTTCCAATCACACTTTGCTCATTGATAGCTTCCATAATTTCATCAGCAGATACCTTATAAGCTCTCATTCTATCAGGTTTTAACCAAATACGCATAGCATAATTACGTGAACCCAAAATCTGAGCTCTTCCCATTCCTTTTATACGTTGCAATTCAGGTATAATATTTACGTTTGCATAATTGTATAAAAATTTCTCATCTGCATTTTTATCTGTACTGTATAAGTTCACATACATCAACATACTAGGCTGTATGGGAGAAATGATAATACCTTCTCTTTGCACCAAAGGAGGCAGATTATTTAAAATCTGGTCTATACGGGTTTTTACATTTACCACATTTGCATTTGGGTCAGTTCCTGGTTCAAATACAATTTGGATGGTTGCTTCGCCTGCACTAGTTGCACTAGAACTCATATATAACATACCTTGTACACCATTGATAGCTCTTTCCATAGGAATGAGAGTTGTATTGACTAGTACATCGGCACTGGCACCAGGGTAAGCTACAAATATAGATACACGAGGAGGGGCAATTTCGGGAAATTGAGAAATAGGTATTGTTTTCATGGATAACAAACCAATGAAAATAATGACCAAAGATATTGAAATTGCTAATACTGGACGTTGAATGAATCTTGTAAACATAGTTGTCTTCTTTTATTTAATTATTCTGCATGTATATTTCTCAACTCACTCATAACTACCCCAAAATCAACTGATTTTGTTTGGATGTGTTGCCCGTTCTTTACTTTACGTAAACCTTCTATCAGAATCTTATCACCTTCTTTCAATCCTTCTTTGACGACAAATATGTGGGGCATTTCATTAGCCACTTTGATTTCTCTAGCCTGAACATTATTTTTCTTATCTATAACATAAACATATTTCTTTTCAAGTACTTCAAAAGTTGCTTTTTGGGGTATCAGAAGGGCTTTTTGCAATTTAATAGGCATCAAAATATTCCCTGTTTCTCCATGTCTTAAAATACCCTCAGCATTTGCAAAAGTTGCTCTGAAAGCGATATTACCTGTTTCATTGTTAAAATCGGCTTCTATTGTTTCTACAAACCCTCGATTTTGATACAACTGGTTATTTGCCAAGACAAGTTTAACAGAATCTAATTGATTGTTCTTTTTTTGCAGGGCAAAGTCTAAATATTCTGCTTCAGGTACATTGAAATAGACCCACATTTTTTCATTATCAGAAAGAGTTGTTAAGAATTCCCCTTCATCTAGTAAACTTCCTAAACGCACCATAAATCTGCCAACCATTCCATCAAAAGGGGCTCTTATTTCTGTAAATCCTAAATGGGTTTTGGCAAGAGCCAGTTCTGCTCTTGCTTTATCATATTTGGCTTTAGAAAGGGCAAGTTCATTAACTGATACAATATTCTTATCAGATAAATTTTTTGTATTTTTATATTCTATTTCTGCAAAATTTGTCTCTGCTAAGGCTTTTTGAGTTTCTGCCTGATATACAAAAGGCATTACTTGAAATAATAATTGTCCTTTTTTGACGAACTTGCCTTCATCTACATAAACACTTTGTAAATAGCCTTTTTCTAAAGCTCTTAATTCTATATGTTGAATAGAACGAATCTGACAAACATATTCTTTGAAAATGGTAGTGTCTTTTCTGACTGGGGTAGTACACAAAAAAGTAGATTCTTCTATTTTGTGATGTTCATTATGCTGACAAGCCATTTGTAAAAACATGAAAAGGCTCATCAATAGAATTGATATATTTTTCATAAAATTAAATGTTATTTTCTTAAAATTAAAAGGATAGGGGGTATCATGCCTGTCGTTTTTCAGAAAAGACAAGATGATAGAGGTATTCTAAAATATTTTAGAATAAAAATACCCATAGTCAGATAATTTGACTTTTATGGATGGGGTTTAAAGTAGAATTCTAGATTTCGTAAAAAACAAGCTGATGATAAGCTATGTAGAAAGGGCAAGACGGGTATTGAGAGGTACTAGCAATATTTGATTGATAAATAACACTTGAAAAACAAAAAGTTCTATTAATAGCTGGTATGCTATGTATTTGCCAATCTTTATCAAGAATTTTCTTGTATTTTTTAATTTTATGAGATGTGCCTACTTCACTGTCTTCTTCATCTATATTTTCATTTTCTGTTTTGGTTTCTTTTTCAGTCTCAACAGTTTTTTCAATAAAAAGATTGTATGAATTGTAAGGAGAAATGCCAACTAAGTATGAAAATATTAGTACAAAGGAAAAGGATAGAATTCTTTTTCCTGACTTTCTTTCAATATAGTTGAGTATATTATACATAGTTGTATTACCTTATAAGGTAATTAGTTGATTGAGATTCACTAGTTCTAACTTTTTACTATTTCTTTACAAAGGAAGGTATTTTTTTATAAAGCATTATCACATTTCTTATTAAAAGAATTTATGAATAACATATTTTATATTAATGAGTACTTAGATAAAGAAATACACCTTTTTTTAGACTGATTTTGTTCTTTTCAAATTATACAAATTTTAGGTTCATTTTTCATCTATAAAAAATACAGCCCTTTATAAAAGGGCTGTATAGAAAAGAAATTTTTCTAAGTTTTACTATTTGCCATGCTTAAGTCTGAGTTATGCAACAGTTAACAGGGGTAACTGTTGTTTTTCTTTTTAAGGTCGTTCAATTTTTTGTTTAATAGTAATTTGTCATTATCAGTTTTTGCTTTTTGTTGTGCCATTTCAAAATAAGAAATAGCTTTTGCATTGTCAATGTCTGTATGTAAATAACCAAGCAAGGAAAAGTAAAAATGATTATCAGTTAGATTTAATTTTTCTGCCTCTATAATTGCAGTTTGTTTACCCCTTACTTGTGCCAACGCATAAGTTCTGTTTAGTGCTGTTATTGGTGAATATTCAATTACCAAAAGTTGATTATAGGCTTGTAAAATATGGTCCCACTTTTTTGGGTTTTCAATTTTGCTACTATGCCAATAGGCAATGTTTGCCTCTAAATGATATTTGCTTAATTCATTACCTTGGGCACTTTGTATTAAATAAAAATTTCCTTTTGCAATTAGTTCTTCGTTCCATAAATTTTTATCTTGTTGGTCATACAAAATTGGTTCTCCTATTTGATTGGTTCTTGCTTCAAAACGTGAAGAGTGAAAGCACATTAAAGCCATTAAAGCGTTTACGATGGGTTTGTTTGTTGTTTCATTTTCTATCAAAAAATAATTTAAACGCATTGCTTCCAAACACAATTCTTTTCGCAAATGAGTTTTCTGTGTACTTGAATGATAACCTTCATTAAAAAGCAAGT